>JBPCWG010000129.1:0-11723 GCA_051009705.1 Methyloligellaceae bacterium
GGTTTCCGAACCGGCGATGTCGTACACAATACATTTTCCTATCACCTGACTCCAGGAGGCTGGATTCTGGATTCAGCGTTGCGTTCACTGGGCTGTCAGGTCATCCCTGCCGGTACCGGCAACACGGACCAGCAGATCTCGGCGATCACCCAATTTCGACCCAATGGCTATGTGGGCGTCCCCGACTTTCTCAAAATTCTTCTCGAAAAGATGGACGATGCCGGGGCTGACAGCAGCTCGATCCGCAATGCGTTTGTTTCCGGTGGTGCTCTTTTTCCGACTCTGAGGGATTACTACACGGAACGGGGTATCCAGATACTTCAGGGTTACGCCACCGCCGATGTGGGTATGATTGCCTATGAATCCGAAGCCCTGGAAGGCATGATAATCGATGAAGGCTGCCTAGTGGAAATTGTGCGACCCGGAACGGGAACTCCGGTTCCTGATGGCGAGGTTGGGGAGGTTGTTGTAACTTCATTCAACCGGATCTATCCGATGATTCGCCTGGCCACGGGCGATCTCTCTGCGATACTCCCAGGACAATCACCGTGCGGACGCACAAACCGACGCATCAAGGGCTGGATGGGGCGCGCCGACCAAACGACGAAAGTCAAGGGCATGTTCGTACACCCGTCGCAGGTCGCGGAAATCGGGAAACAGCACCCCGAACTCGGTAAACTGCGCCTCGTGGTTACCCGAGAGGGTGAGACCGATAAAATGACACTGCAGGCCGAAACGGCCGGTGACACTTCAGCGGAAGTTGCAAACATCGTGGCGACCGTAAAACAAGTCACCAAGCTTTCACCGGAAGTTGAACTCGTCGCTGCGGGAACTTTGCCCAATGACGGACTTGTTATTGCCGATGAACGCAGTTACGAGACATAAAGCTACTTTTTCAATTCATTTCAAATTACGACACTCATTAAATCCCTTTCCGATTGCAGAAACACATTTCGAGGAATTAGAGACATGAGCCAGAAAAACGAAAACATTGTCATTGTCGGAGCCTCCCGCACACCCATGGGCGGCTTCCAGGGATGCCTTTCAGCGGTCACGGCACCTGAGCTTGGTTCCCAGTCCATTGCTGCAGCACTGGACCAGACACCCATTGACAAGGGCGAGATCAACGAAGTCCTGATGGGCTGTGTTTTACCGGCGGGTCAGGGGCAGGCGCCGGCGCGACAAGCGTCCCTGGGCGCTGGCATTCCCATGGAGGTTCCATGCACGACGCTCAACAAAATGTGCGGCTCCGGAATGAAAACAGTGATGATGGCCTATGATCAACTGCAGGCAGGCAACGGCGAAATCGTTGTCGCCGGTGGCATGGAGAGCATGAGCAATGCGCCGTACATTTTGCCGAAAATGCGTGGCGGCGCTCGCCTTGGTCACGACCGGGTACTTGATCACATGTTTGTCGACGGTCTCGAAGATGCCTACGAACCCGGTCGCCTGATGGGAAACTTTGCCGAGGATTGCGCGGAAAAGTACCAGTTTACCCGTGAGCAGCAAGACGAATTTGCCCTGGGATCACTCAGTAATGCGCTGAAAGCCCAGGAAGAAGGCCGCTTCAAAAAGGAAATCTCCGGCGTGACGGTCAAGACGCGAAAGGAGACTGTCGAAATTACTGATGACGAACAGCCGAAAAATGCTCGGCCGGAAAAAATTCCAAACCTCAAACCGGCATTCAAAAAAGACGGCACTATAACCGCCGCCAATGCCTCATCGATCTCCGATGGTGCGGCAGCCCTCGTTCTCATGCGTGAAGGAGATGCCCAGCAGCGGGATATGACCGTTCGTGCCGAAATCCTTGCCCACGCCACACATGCCCAGGAACCGAACTGGTTCACAACGGCACCGATACCGGCGATCAAGAAGGTTCTGGAAAAAACCGGCTGGCAGCCGTCAGACGTGGATCTCTGGGAGATCAACGAAGCCTTCGCAGTTGTGCCCATGGCCGCCATGTCCGAGATCGGCATACCCCGGGAAAAGCTTAATATTCATGGCGGCGCCTGTGCCCTTGGTCACCCGGTCGGGGCTTCCGGCGCGCGGATCATTGTCACGCTGCTCAATGCGCTGGAAACTTATGGTCTCAAACGCGGCGTCGCGGCACTGTGCATCGGCGGCGGCGAGGGAACGGCCATTGCCATTGAGCGGCGGGACGCTTAAAACCAGCCCGACAGTCCATCAGGTGAACCCGGAAGGTCTTTCATCCACCCGGGAACTCCTGAATTTGCAAACCCCTGAGACCTGCAAGTTGCCAAATTTGCAGGCTGTGAGTGGTATCGAGTTCCAAAGCAGCGAGTTAGACGACTATGGAATTGCATGTCATCATCACCGTACTCATCGGCTTGGGCGTTGTTGCCGGGGTGATCTGCACCGGCATAGAAAACAGTCTCAAACGCGCCAATCTGGAGCGTGCGGAAGTCGCACGGGCGCGCGCCTACCTTCTGGAAAATGGTGTTAACAAGCACATTGAGCGCCAGAAATTTTTAAAGACGATGGTGAGTTACCTCGGTTATGGGCTTATCATCTTCCTGTTCTTGGGGGTGGCATTTCTGGGATGGAAACTGGCGATCATCTTCCTGCCGCTTAGTGCTCTCGTGTTATGGAAAGCGCGAAACACCCTTGCTGCCATTGGCCGCTATGGCTGGTTGATCTCAGGCGAGGAATATGAAACTCATGTCAGGAAGATACGGGTAAATAACCCGGATTCGAAAGAATAACAGCTACAAGAGCTGTACGACGCGAGCCAGGCAGGACATTTTGAACGAAGAGTCTTGAACAGCAGAGCTTAACAGGAGGAAGTATGCCCAAGGGATACTGGATTGCCCATGTCGATGTCAAAGATACCGACGCCTACAAAAACTATATCGAGGCCAACGCCGTGCCGTTTAAAAAATTTAATGCGTCTTTTCTTGTGCGAAGCGGGACTTATGAATGCGTTGAGGGCCAGACTCGAAGCCGCAATGTCATAATCGAGTTTCCAAGCTATCAGGACGCCCAGGACTGCTATCACTCTGAAGAATACCGGGCCGCCAAAGCCTTGAGGGACGGAGCAGCGGAAGCGGATATAACCATTATCGAAGGGGTGTGAACGCGCCAGTCAGCCTGTCGGCAAGTACACCCCGAAAGAAAAGAGCCCCTGGCGCTAGGGGCGCAGGGGCTAAGTCTAAGTAGTGGAAGAACTGTCACGAAGGACAATTCCTTCTACGGAAGAAACAGTTCATATGGGTTTCCACATACGAACCGGGTGCGTGTTTAGCATATAAATTGAGACATGAAATCCCGACTTTTGGATAATTGACATTTTTTTCAGCCAAAATTGCAAAATTCTCATCAAAAATCCGTGCTATCAGCGTTCAATTAGAATATCTAACGGTGTTCCCCAAATTATATGCGGATTGATCCCGGTTTGACGTGAATTTGGCAATTATTTCTAGAATTCAGTCGCAGAGACTGAATGAAGACCTCTTTCCCGAAAAACGAGGACCGTCCACATTTTCCCGATCACAACAGGAATTCAACGGGCCTATCCCTGGAGGGCCGCCCACATGTCACGATCCCGGTCCTCCGTCCAGATCCGAGGCGTGTCAATCCCCAGCGATTCATCATAAGCGCGGGCGACATTGAACGGCAGACAGTGCTCGTAGATGGCATAATCTGAGTATTTCGGATCGCAGACAGCGCGGACGGCATCAAAAGCTTCCTTCAAAGAAGCGCCACCCAGAGCCAGTTTTGCGGTCGTCTGATACTGGTCTGTCAGGAACTGGCGCGTGAGCTTGATCGCCTCCTGAACGCGCTCAGGCGATTTCAAAGCCGCTCCGCGCCCGGGCATCAACGCTTCCGGATGAAAAGATCCGATGCGATCCAGGGTCGTCGGCCAGTCGGTAAAGTGTGCATCGCCGCAATAGCAGGCAGACTTGTACTCGACCGCATCGCCGGAATACATGATCCGGGAGTCCGGCACCCAGGCGACAATATCGCCGGCGGTGTGGGACCGTCCGAGGAACATGAGATCCACACGGCGCTTGCCTAGGTATACGGTCATCTTTTCCCGGAAAGTCACCGTCGGCCAGGTCAGCCCGGAAATGGTGTCCGGATCTTTGAACAAACGCGGCATGCGTCCAAACTCTGACAGCCAGTCTTCCTGCCCCCGTTCCTGAATCATGGCCCGGCAGGCATCCGAGGCAATGATCTCCTGAGCCTGAAAGCCCGAGGCCCCGAGAACTCTTACCGCGTGATAATGGGACAGGACCACATATTTTATCGGTTTGTCCGTGACACCGCGTATGCAGTCGATAACATTCTGCGCGGCGGCCGGGGTTGCCTGGGCATCGATGACCAAAACCCCATCATCGCCAATTATTACACCGGAATTGGGATCACCCTCTGCGGTGAACGCATAGAGGTCTCTGCCGATCTCTTCAAAGGTGATCTTCTTTTCTTCCAGGTCGCCGGCAGATGCGAATTCCTTTGCCATGGACTTTCTCCTTTACGTCACTGCGCAAACCGGGACGGTGTTCCCGGTTTCGACGAATTTTAATTACGAACGATTTGCGCCTATCAAACCCGTTTTTGCAGGGATTGCAAGAGCGGATCTTTTAACCGCCGCCGTGCTTGCCGGCTTCCCAGCCAACGCTGCCAATTGTCCTGTCGGCGACCGACTTGGGATAATCTTCGAGATCCGTGGCCATCGTATCATTCCAGCGATTGAGATATCCGAAGAGCGCAATGGCGCCGACAATCTCCACAATCTCACCGTCATCAAAATATTTCCGGACCTCGTCGAAATCCTGGCTGGTTGCCTGGTTCGGCACTAGCGCCCCGTGCCAGACGAGCCGCAACACAGCGCGTTCCGCGTCACTGAAGAGTGTGCTTGTCTCGAATTCCCAAACCGCTTGAATTTTCTCGTCTGATGCTTTGTAGATGCTTGCAAGGTTGGCCATGTGCGCCTGGCAATAGCGACAACCAGAAGCCTGGCTGGCGATGAGGCTGACCAGCATTTTCAATTCTTCCGACACCGTGCCTTCGTAAAGGACGGCCTGATTAAGCTGCATGAACGCCTCGGCGATAGGAGGACGCCGGGACATCGTGCGAATGCTGTTGGGCACGAATCCGCGGGTGTTCTGATAATGTTCAAAGCGTTCTCTAAACTGGGGAACATCATCCCACTGCAGGAGTGCGACATGTGCCATCGATTCTCCAAACTTTTTTCTGTTGATACGGTAGGTGAAAACTGTAATCCAGTTATACAGACCCAGTCTAATCCGGAATCTGTTTCCCGGACAAAAATTCCCTGTTATCCTGAATTGATACGACCGGAGTTAGTTCATGAAGATCACGATCATTGGCGGCGGAATTGTCGGGATGGCCTTCGCTCTCCAGTGCCATCGCCGTGGCATTGAATGCGACGTCTATGAAGCCGCACCCGAAATTCGGGAGCTCGGTGTCGGTATAACGTTGCTGCCGCATGCCACGCGGGAACTCGCCCTACTGGGTTTAGGGGACAAGATTGAGGCGCTCGGTATTGAAAACCGGGAGAGCCGGTTTTACAATCGCTTCGGACAGTTGATTTACAACGAGCCGCGGGGAAGGTTTGCGGGCTACGAATCCCCGGAACGCGGCGTACACCGGGGTCAGCTCCATATGTGCCTTTACGAGGCGGCCCGAGAGGTCCTGAGCGAGCGCATTCACAAAGGTTTCAAATGCGTGGCGGTGGAGCAGAATGAGGACCAGGCCGTGGCTCACTTTATCGATCCTGACAGCGGGGAATCGCGGGGAACGGTAACAGCCGATCTCTTAATTGGTTGTGACGGCGTGAATTCGACAGTGCGCCGTCATTTTTATCCCGGGGATGAAGTCGTCTTCACCGGTATAAACACCTGGCGCGGGACCACGCGACGTAAACCCATACTCGATGGCCAGACTTATTTACGTGTAGGTTCCATTCGCACAGGCAAAATGGTCATTTATCCGATTATCGACGATATCGACGGTTCCGGGGACCAGCTCATCAACTGGATGGCGGAAATTGAGACGGCCAACGTTTCCCGCAACGACTGGAACCAGAAGGGCAACATTGATGACTTTCTGCCGATTTATAGGGATTGGACGTTCGACTGGCTGAACGTCCGCGAACTCATTGAATCAGCCGACCAGATTCTTGAATATCCCATGGTCGACAAGGATCCGGTGAAACAGTGGACGTTCGGCCGCATCACTTTCGCCGGTGATGCCGCACACCCCATGTATCCCCGCGGCTCCAATGGATCGGCCCAAGGACTGATTGACGCCCGTGTGCTCGCGGATTTTCTTGCCAGTCGATCCCCGGTTGATGCACTCAAGGCCTATGAGGATGAACGTCTCGAAAAGACCGGCAAAATCGTGGAGACCAACCGAAGCCATCCGCCGGACTTCATCAATATCCGGATTGAAGAACTGACCGGGGACAAGCCGTTCGATAATCTCGATGACTTTATTTCCCAAGACGAACTCAAAGAAATGTCAGACAAGTATAAGGCTATTGCCGGATTTTCCCTGAAATCGTGAATTCCACGAGATATGGAATATGGTTTTGTACCCGCGTCTGCAGCCCTCGTTGCTCAACTGTATTCAATTTGAATCGGAATATTCCATCAAAACTCGCGACGGGTTTCTTTGATTGGTTCGTAATATAATGAGATAATCAACAAATCGGCTCCGAGGGAGCGATCTGCCAGCCCCCCGGAGTGATAATGCCTGCCTGGATCGAAGGACGCGTCAGGGAAAATGAAGCAGGAAATTGAACTCAGTCAAGCCCTCGCCTTTCACCGTTTCGGCTGGGGACGTCGCTATGACCAGCGCGCACTCCCCGCGGGAAGCCGCGCGCAACTGGTCGCTCTCCTTCTCGATGACGCGGAAAATAGTTCGAGTCTCAGTTTCGATGATCTTCCGGCAAGCCGGGACACCCTCAAGACCTGGTTCGACTATCGCCGGGAAATCAAGGCCATTCGTGCCCGTAAGCAGGAGGCCGGAGTCGAAAAACCAAAAAGCCCGTCACGCCAGTTTCTTCTCGGCGAACTCGAAGCGAGATTTGACGCTGACCGTATGAGTGAAATCGGTTTTGGCGAACGTCTCGTCGACTTCTGGTCCAACCATTTTGCCGTCTCCGCGATCAATCCGCGGATGGCGGTCATCGCGGGACCCTATCGCCGGGAAGCCGTGCGTCCGCATATTTCCGGACGCTTTGAAGATCTCCTGCTTTCCGTGACCCGCCACCCGGCCATGATACACTATCTCGATAACCAAGTGTCCATGGGGCCGAATTCCAAAGCCGGCCGGAGGCGCAGCAAAGGATTAAACGAAAATTTGGCACGTGAGATCCTTGAACTCCATACGGTGGGTGTCAATGGCGGTTATACCCAGCAGGATGTAACAAATTTCGCCAAGGTCCTGACCGGCTGGAGCATCGTCGGACCCAAGGCCCGGGGTGGGACAATCGGAACATTCATCTTCCGCAGGTTCATGCACGAACCCGGGGCACAGAAGATCATGGGCAAGGTTTATGATCAACGGGATTTGGAACAGGGCATCTCTGTTCTTCGCACTCTGGCGCATCATCCGGCGACAGCTCGATTTGTTTCGCAGAAACTGGTTCAGCATTTCGTTTCCGACGACCCACCGAAAATCCTGGTTGCCCGAGTGGAACAAACCTTCCTGAATTCTGGCGGTGATCTGCAACGCATGTACGAAACGCTTCTACAGGACACGAATAGCTGGCAACCGGAACTCAGAAAAATCAGGCGGCCTTACGAATATGTCGTGGCCACGTCGCGGGCCTTCAATGTCAGGCCTAAGCCGAAAAACCTGTTCGGCTCATTAAAACTTATGGGCCAGCAACCATTCCGCCCCCCATCGCCCCAGGGCTGGCCCGATGTCGGTGAAAGCTGGATTGCGCCGGATGCACTCAAAACCCGCCTGGACTGGGCGGAACAAGTGGCGCGCCGCCGGCCTTCCCGCGATGTCCGGGCGCTGGCGCGGGACATTCTCGGTCCTCTGCTTTCCGATGAAACCGATCTCGCGATCGCCCGTGCCGAATCCGCCAAGCAAGCCATGGCCCTGATGATGCTCAGTCCTGAATTTCAAAGGAGATAACCCCATGTCTTCCAAAGCAGGCACCTGGAAATTCAATGACATGAATTTAAATCCCGAATTTGATCGCCGGCACATTCTGCATATGGGAACAGGTCTGGCGGCATTCGGCCTGATTCCCCGTCTTGCATCTGCCGCCGGTGCTCCGGATCCTCGGCTTCTTCTGGTCAATCTTCGCGGCGGTCTCGACGGCATTTCCGCTGTGATGCCGGTCGGCGACCCGGACTATATGCGTCTCAGATCGTCGTTTTTCTCCGATGTGAAGTCCAAGGGCATGCCCCTCGATCTCGATGGTTTTTTTGCCCTCAACCCGGAGCTGAAAACACTCCACCGCCTGTTCAGAAAACGTCAGGCGATTATCGCTCATGCAACGGCGACACCTTATAGGAAGCGTTCCCACTTCGATGCCCAGGAGGTGTTGGAGAGCGGATTTCCAGCCGCGATTAAGGCCGACTCCGGCTGGATGAATAGAGCGATTTCCGGCCTGCAGACCGAGGGACAAATTTCTCATAATCTCGGCCTGTCAGTTGGACACGCCATTCCCCTGATCATGCGTGGGCCTGCAAAAGTGCTGTCCTGGGCGCCACAAATCCTGCCCCAGTCGAGTGGTGATACCATCGACCGGCTGATGCAGCTTTACCAGGCGCGGGATCCTGAACTCGCGACGGCACTCAAGATGGGTGCGCAGTTGGATGCGATGGCACCGGAACGGATCTCTCGCAAATCTATGCGCGGCCGCGGTAATCTGAAAGCTCTGGAGCAGGTCGCCAAAGGTGCGGCAAAACTGCTAGTGCGAAGTGATGGCGCCCGTATTGCGACGGCGTCCATTGATGGCTGGGATACCCATGCAAACGAGAAACCGGGGACAGGCCGCCTTGCCCGACTCTTCCGTGCTCTCGACAAATTGGTCGCGACCCTGGAACAGGAGCTCGAGCCTGTCTGGAACGATACGGTCGTTGCGGTGGTCACGGAATTTGGCCGGACAGTCAATGTCAACGGTACTGCCGGTACAGATCACGGTACCGGGGGCGTGGCGTTCCTGATCGGCGGATCCATAAAAGGCGGTCGGGTGATTGCTGACTGGCCAGGGCTCAGGGAAAGAGAGCTTTTTGAGGGTCGGGATCTCAGACCGACCACTGACCTACGGGCGCTGATCAAACCGGTACTCACGGACCATCTGGGTTTATCCGCCAGATTCGTGGAAAATGACGTTTTCCCCGAAAGTTCATCGATCAAAGCACTTCAAAACATTATTCTTAGTTGAATTTTGCTAAACATATGAATTAATTTATTTCAATAATGATTGCTTAATAATTGGGATCTAATGTCTCAATAAATGGGCGGGAATATGTTGAAAGTAGATTGCGATAACCGATCGATCCTTATTGTCGATCCCGATGAGGGTTGCCGGAGAACCTTGAGAATGGTGCTCCGGAATATCGGATTTACACTGATATTCGAGGCAGAATCCGCCGTTCAGACTCTTAAAATTGTACAGAAACACAAGTTAGAGCTGATCATTTCAGAAGTTCATCTTCCCAAAATCAGCGGTGTACAATTGCTGCGGGGTTTGCGGGGACACCGAAAGCTGGCGGCATGGTCTGTCCCCTTCCTGCTAACGACCCAATTTTGCGAAAAGGGCCTTGTTATCTCGGCGCGGGACTCCGGTGCTGACGGATTTGTCGCGAAACCCGTTCTGCCCGCAGTCTTGATCAAGCGGTTGAACGAGTTATTTTCCGGTAATCGGCTGATCTTCGATCTATGGCTCGCCAACAGCCGGGGCACCGGTACATTAGACCTGCCTTGCCGGGAAGACAAACCGGCGAACCCTGTCACGATACCGTTGAGACCTGAGACTGACGGCGAAGCTGAGAATGTCGAAGCTGGCCATGTCGAAGCTGACAACGGCGTAGCTGGCAATGTCGAAGACGATGTGATGATGATCTGATCAACCAGTTTGGCAGCGAATTTTTTGCAAATCTACCTCAAAGTATATTCTGCCTATATCATTGCAGGCAGGAGATCAGCCTACTGACAAATACTAGCTGGAAACGGTGGGATAGTCTGTTGCAATGTCCACCGCCAAGAATTGCTTTAGGATTCGTTGGCGAAACTCTGTTCACAGCCTCGGAACAGACCTCTTGATCTGAAGCCGTTTAGAAATTTGTATAACCGATCGATTAATGATGTAACATGCGCTTCAGGCTGCAGGAACAACGGGTTTGGTGCCAGCCTCGCACTTGATTGACATACAAGGACAAAAGCCCGAACAGAAGCTTTCTCCTTTTAGGAGCGCATCGGCCATCTGACCCACGTCCCGGGGATTGAGTGAAGTGAAAAATTTCAAACTGAATTTCTGGTGGATTCTGGGCCTGGCGGCAACGCCGTCTCTGCTGCTCCTGGCTTGGACCTGGTTGTTTCCGCAAGCGCCGAAACCAAAAGCACCGGAAAACAGTAAGGAAACCGCGCTTCTGCGTCCAAGCCAGATCCCGCAGATTGATCAGCCTGTGAGCGTACTTGCACGGCTCAAGCAGGAGAGCCGAAGATCCTGGGCGCGGCGGCTGGCGACCCAGCATCCGCCGTTCATCAACCGGGCCTTTATGAATCGGCTGCAGGATGTCGACGTGATGGCTGACATCTTTTATACGTCAAACGACCGACCCGCGATTGCCAAGCTGGATCATGAACTCGTCTTCTGTTTCAACCGGGACCTGCAGGATGCGGAATGGAATAATCGCAAGGATGAAGGCAGTGTCTATGGCGTGACTTATGCCTTCGGTTTCAAGGACGGCAGCCGGGAGCAATGGGACTTCGCACCGCACCGGTTACAGGACATCCCCCTGGGAGAGATTTCACAATATACCGGCCCCCGTTGCTTCGGTATCAGCGAATGGTTTTGGCATCCGACCAACCGGGGCTATGAGCAGGATGTCAACAAGGCCTTCGACCGGAAATTCAGGGTGGGCAATGTGTCGTCTTTCGAAGTGACCCTTTATCACCAGGCCTGCCCCGAGGACGAGGAAATTTGCCTGGAATGGAAAGAGCTGAGCCGCTCGGTATTCAAACCCTTCCCGAAACCGTCCGTTGTCGCCAACAAATCCGTCTCGACCAACTGACCGGCCGTTCTCTTGAACGACAGTAAATGTCCAGACGATGCTTGTCTTGAAGACCAGCCACAAAGACAGGCCGCCAGGACAATAAACCAATTCGATCACTCGATTACCATTTTGAAACACCGGCCCTTATGGGTTAGTGTGACGACATAACGTCGAGGGGAAGAACTCATGCGGATGGTTTGATCCGATGTGCGGACGATTTGTCATAGACGCAACCTGGGAGGAGCTTAGGGAATGGTATAATTTGATCAATACCACACCCCTGAAATTGCGCCCGAGCTACAATGTCACGCCAACCCAAAACATCCTGATTTGCGCGAACACGGATGGACCCGGCACGCTGACGGCGTCCACGGCCCGTTGGGGTCTGATCCCGAACTGGTGGAAAAAGCCTCTCAAGGACCTGCCGTCGACGATCAATGCCCGGGGAGAGACGGTTGCCGAAAAGCCCATGTTCCGCTCCGCTTTCAAGAGCCG
>JBPCWG010000130.1:0-25482 GCA_051009705.1 Methyloligellaceae bacterium
GATCGAGAGGCGAAAAACGATGTCACGACGCCAAGAGAGTAATGTCAATTTTGCCCTGACTTCTTTTCTTGATGGAACGAATGCAAGTTACATTGAGGACCTGTTCGAACGTTACAAGGAAAATCCCGACTCCGTTGATGCCGAATGGCAGGCATTCTTCAGCGAGATGCAGGCGAATGTCGCCGAATCAGGTGGCCAATCCAATAAACCTTCATGGGCACGCTCGGACTGGCCTGTTGCCACCAATGGCGAACTCGTCAGTGCGCTGGACAGCGACTGGCAGCCGGTGGAGAAAGACCTTAAGGACAAGATCGTTTCCAGGGCTCAGGCCCGGGGTGAGGAACTCTCATCGGAAGCCGCCCAGGATGCTACCCGGGATTCCATCCGCGCCCTCATGCTCATCCGCGCTTATCGCGTCCGCGGGCATCTCGAAGCCGATCTCGATCCCCTGGAACTGACGAAACGGGAAGCTCATCCGGAACTGCAGGCCGAAACCTACGGGTTCGGGCCCGAAGATCTCGATCGCCCGATCTATATTGACCATGTCCTCGGGCTCGAACACGCAACATTGCGACAGATCATGGAGGTTCTCAAGAGAACCTATTGTTCGCGTATCGGAGTCGAGTTCATGCATATATCCGACCCGGAACAGAAAGCCTGGATCCAGGAGCGCATCGAGGGCGTCGACAAGGAAGTGAGTTTTACGCCGGAAGGCAAGAAGGCAATCCTGGCGAAGCTGATTGAAAGTGAGGCCTTCGAAAAGTTCCTGGACGTAAAATATACGGGAACGAAACGGTTCGGGCTGGACGGCGGCGAGGCCATGGTGCCGGCGCTGGAACAGATCATCAAGCGCGGCGGCCATCTCGGGATCAAGGAAATCGTGCTTGGCATGCCGCATCGGGGTCGTCTCAACGTCCTCGTCAATGTCATGGGCAAGCCTTATCGCGCCCTGTTCAATGAATTCAAAGGCGGGTCGGCAAATCCGGACGATGTCGAGGGTTCCGGCGATGTGAAGTACCATCTCGGTGCATCTTCCGACCGGTCATTCGACGGCAATGACGTCCACCTTTCCCTGACCGCCAATCCTTCTCATCTGGAAATCGTCGATCCCGTTGTTCTCGGCAAGGTGCGTGCCAAGCAGGATCAGTTCGGCGACAAGAAACGCAACACCGTCCTGCCTCTGCTCCTGCACGGGGATGCTGCCTTCGCCGGACAGGGAGTCGTCGCCGAATGTTTCGGACTTTCAGGTCTCGTGGGCCACAGGACCGGCGGGTCTATTCACTTTATCGTCAACAATCAGATCGGCTTCACGACGGCACCGCACCATTCACGATCTTCGCCTTATCCGTCCGACGTTGCGCGGATGATCATGGCGCCGATTTTTCACGTCAACGGCGATGATCCTGAAGCCGTGGTCTACGTGGCCAAGATCGCCACGGAATTCAAGCAGAAGTTCCAGATTCCCGTTGTAATCGATATGTTCTGCTATCGCCGGTTTGGACACAATGAGGGAGACGAACCCGCATTTACCCAGCCGCTGATGTACAAGAAAATCAAACAGCATCCGTCGGTCTGTGAAATCTATTCGAAGCAGCTCGTCGCCGAAGGCCTGCTCTCCGAGGCGGAAGTGTCGGAATTGCAGGGTGTCCACCGCAAGATGCTCGATGAAGAGTTTGAGGCCGCCGACAGTTACAAGCCGAACAAGGCCGACTGGATGGATGGCGCCTGGTCGACAATCGGGTTTGCCGAGGAAGGTGCACGCCGCGGAACGACCGGCATTGACATGGAAAAGTTGCAATCCCTGGGTCACAGGATCACCGAATATCCATCGACCCTGAACGTCCACAAAACAATCCAGCGGTTGATCAAGAATCGCCGAGAAATGATCGATTCCGGTGTCGGTATCGACTGGTCCATGGCCGAAGCCTTGGCTTTCGGCTCCCTGCTGGACGAAGGCGTTCCCGTACGTCTCTCCGGCCAGGATTGTGAACGCGGCACATTTTCGCAGCGCCATTCGGTCATTGTCGATCAGGAAACCGAGGAGAAATTCATTTCCCTCGATCATGTTTCCGAGGGACAGAAAAAATTCGAAGTCATCAATTCCATGCTCTCCGAGGAAGCCGTGCTCGCATACGAATACGGATACAGCCTCGCCGAGCCGAACGCCCTCGTCTGCTGGGAGGCCCAGTTCGGCGATTTTGCCAACGGCGCGCAGGTGGTTTTCGATCAGTTCATCTCATCCGGGGAGCGCAAATGGCTGCGCATGTCGGGCCTGGTCCTGCTGTTACCCCATGGCTATGAAGGCCAGGGGCCGGAACATTCATCGGCCCGCCTGGAGCGTTTCCTGCAGCTATGCGCCGAGGACAACTGGCAGGTTGCGAACTGCACGACACCGGCAAATTTTTTCCATATTTTGCGGCGTCAGTGTCATCGGAAATTCCGCAAACCGCTTGTCCTGATGACGCCGAAATCCCTGCTGCGGCACAAGCGGGTGAAATCGACACTTGAGGAACTCGGACCGGATTCGACATTCCACCGTGTCCTCTGGGACGACGCCCAGATTCTGCCGGATCAGAAAATCAAACTGGTGCCTGACGAAAAAATTCGCCGGGTCGTCATGTGTACCGGCAAGGTTTATTACGACCTCTATGAGGAGCGGGAACAACGCGATCTGAATGACATTTACCTCATGCGCGTCGAACAGCTTTACCCTTTCCCGGCGCGGGCGCTGGTGGAAGAACTCGGCCGCTTCAAGAATGCTGAGATGGTCTGGTGCCAGGAAGAGCCGAAAAACATGGGCGCCTGGTCATTCATAGAGCCGAATGTTGAATGGGTTCTGGATCATATCGGTGCCCGGCACAAACGGCCGGTTTATACCGGGCGACCGGCTTCCGCCGCGACGGCGACAGGTCTGATGAGTAAACATATGAAGGAACTCCAGGCGTTTCTCGATGATGCCCTGTCGGATCCGGATTGAAATCGAAACATGCAAGACAGTGTTGCAGGTATAAGTCGACAAATTAAACGTGTACCAAGTCTGTACGGGTTGCAAATAATGAGGCCAGATAGCCATGTCCAATGAACTCAGAGTGCCTGTTTTGGGAGAATCGGTCACCGAGGCAACGGTAGGCCAATGGTTCAAGAGTGCCGGGGAAGCGATCTCCGCCGATGAACCGATTGTCGAACTGGAAACGGACAAGGTGACGGTCGAAGTACCGGCGCCCAGTGACGGCGTCCTTAAAGACGTTCTGGTGAAAGAAGGCGATACAGTCGAAGTTGGCGCGTTGCTTGGAACATTTGAAGCCGGTGCCGCAAAAGAGGGAAGCAAATCCGTGGAAGCAAAGACAGAAAAACCGGCAGGTTCGGGTGCCAGCGTTGAAATCAATGTTCCGGTCCTTGGTGAAAGTGTTGTCGAGGCCACCGTCGGCCAGTGGTTCAAGAAACAGGGCGATGCCGTCGCCGTCGACGAGACGCTGGTCGAGCTTGAGACGGATAAGGTCACCCTCGAAGTGTCGGCCACGGCCGCAGGCGTCCTCGCCAGCATCGCGGCACAGGAAGGCGACACGGTCGAAGTCGGCGCGCTTCTGGGGGCAATCAGTGCCGGTGAAGGGGCCTCGATCCCGGCAACGAAGGAATCCGTTGGCGCCGTCAATGGCCAGGCCTCGGGCGATAAATGCGAAGCCTCGGGAGACAAAGACGGCATGCCGCCGGCGCCCTCGGCCCGCAAGCTCATGGCCGAAAAGGGTGTTGATCCCGCCAGCGTTGAAGGATCGGGCAAACGCGGTCAGATATTGAAGGGCGATGTTCTCGATGCCCTGCAAAAAGGCAGCACCAGCCCGGCGCAACAGGTGCCGACTGTCGCCCGTTCCGCCTCACTGCCCGACGATGCCGCCCGCGAAGAGCGGGTGCGTATGAGCAAGTTGCGGCAGACAATCGCCCATCGCCTGAAAGATGCCCAGAACACGGCGGCGATGCTGACCACTTTCAACGAGATCGATATGACGACGGTGATGGCCGTGCGCAAAAAATATAAGGATCTCTTTGAGGCCAAGCACGGCGTCAAGCTCGGCTTCATGGGCTTCTTCATCAAGGCCTGCATTCAGGCGCTGAAGGAAATTCCGGCGGTGAATGCGGAAATCGACGGCACCGATATCATTTACAAAAACTACTATCATATCGGTGTTGCCGTCGGCACGGAACGCGGTCTGGTCGTGCCGGTGGTTCGCGACGCCGACTATCTCAGCCTCGCAGGGATTGAAAAGACCATCAATAATTTCGCCGTCGCCGCCAAGGAAGGCAAACTGCAGATCTCGGATATGCAGGGCGGAACATTCACACTCTCCAATGGGGGTGTTTACGGGTCGCTTATGTCGACGCCGATCCTGAACGCGCCGCAGTCCGGCATTCTCGGTATGCATAAAATCCAGGAACGGCCCATTGTCGTTGATGGCCAGGTGGTCGTGCGACCGATGATGTATCTGGCCCTGTCTTACGATCATCGGATCGTTGACGGCAAGGAAGCGGTGACCTTCCTCGTGCGCGTGAAGGAATCCCTGGAAGATCCTCAGCGCCTTGTCCTTGATCTCTAATCCTCGGTCTCTAAGTCCCCTGATGGGTGAATTTTCGATAAAAGCAAGCGGGTAATTAAATCATGGCAGAGTCATACGATCTTGTCGTCATTGGAACCGGTCCCGGTGGTTACGTCTGTGCAATCCGCGCAGCCCAGCTGGGCCAGAAGGTCGCGGTTGTCGAGAAACGCGCCGACCATGGCGGCACCTGTCTGAATGTCGGATGTATTCCGTCCAAGGCCCTGCTCCATGCCTCGGAAGTCTACGAGGAAGCCGGTCACGGCATGGATGCCATGGGGATCAAGGTCTCGCCGGAACTCGATCTGAAAACGATGATGGCTTACAAGAATGACGGCGTGTCCGGAAACACCGACGGTGTCGCCTACCTGTTGAAAAAGAACAAGATCGATCCCTATCAGGGACACGGAAAAATTGTCGCCGCCGGTGAAATTGAAATCACGGCCGACGACGGTAAAAAGCAGACCATTCAATCCAGGGCGATCGTCATAGCCACGGGGTCGGAAGTGATGGAACTTCCGGGGATGACCATCGATGAAAAACGCATCGTCTCCTCGACCGGGGCACTCGAACTCGGCAAGGTTCCGAAAAAGATGCTGGTCGTCGGTGGCGGCGTGATTGGCCTTGAGCTCGGCTCGGTCTGGCGTCGCCTGGGTTCCGAGGTGCTTGTTGTCGAATTCCTCGACCGCCTGATTCCCGGTATGGATGGTGAGATTGCCAAGAATTTCCAGCGTATCCTCAAGAAACAGGGCATGAAATTCAAGCTCGGGCACAAGGTTACGGAAGCCAAAACCAACGGCAAAAATGTCAAGGTCGCCATCGAACCTGCCGCGGGCGGAGATGCTGAAACCCAAAGCTTCGATGTAGTGCTGGTCTCCGTCGGCCGGCGTCCACATACGGACGGCCTCGGACTGGAAGAACTCGGCGTGCGCAAGGACAATCACGGCCGTATCATCACCGATGCCGGCTACCAGACCAATGTTGCCGGAATCTATGCCATCGGTGACGTGATTGCCGGACCGATGCTGGCGCACAAGGCCGAAGACGAGGGCGTTGCCGTTGCCGAAATCCTTGCCGGTCAGAAGGGGCACGTCAATTATGACGTCATTCCCAACGTAATCTACACTTATCCGGAAGTCGCCTCGGTGGGTAAAACCGAGGAAGAACTGAAAGAAGCCGGTATCCCGTACAATGTCGGCAAGTTCCCGTTCACGGCAAATGGCCGCGCCAAGGTCAACCGGACAACAGACGGTTTCGTCAAAGTGCTGGCGGATGAAAAGACCGACCGCATTCTCGGCGTGCACATCATTGGTCCGGATGCGGGGAATATGATCGCTGAAGCCGCGGTGATCATGGAATTCGGCGGATCAGCGGAAGATCTCGCGCGCACCTGTCATGCCCATCCCACTCTCACCGAAGCGGTGAAGGAAGCGGCACTGGCCGTCGACAAGCGGGCCCTGCATATCTGATTTGCCCTGCCGGAGGGCAACAGTACGGAGAACGCGGCTCCGTCGGGTCTCCGGCTATTTATCCTTGACGGCGTCAAACAATGTTTGCTGATTAAACGCCCGCGGGTGCGCGGCCTCGTAAACGTTCAGAAGACGCTTGCGGTCAACTTCCGTATAGACCTGGGTCGTCGACAGGCTCGCATGGCCGAGCAGCTCCTGAATTTGCCGCAGATCGGCGCCGTTGCCGAGGAGATGGGTGGCAAAGGAATGGCGCAGGGCATGGGGTGTGGCCGTGTCCGGCAAACCCAGGGCCTGCCGCATTTTTTCCATCAGCAGCTGGACGATGCGCGGGCTCAGTCTTTTGCCCCTCTTGCCCAGAAACAGGGCCCGGTCGGTAGTGTCGGGATACGGGCACTGGTCGAGATAAACGGCAATGGCCTGCCGGGTCAGGGGCAGAACGGGAACAAGGCGTTCCTTGCCGCCTTTGCCTTCGATGATCAGGGATTCCCGACCCTCTATCGGGGCATCCCGCACGTTCAACCCGATGGCTTCCGAAATCCTCAGGCCCGACCCGTAAAGCAGGGTAATCACCGCACTGTCCCGGTGCCCGATCCAGATATCCGTGTATTTTTCCGATCCGTCCCTGGCTCCCGCGACCACATCAATCGCTTTTTCCACAGTCAGGGGCTTGGGTATCGAATGGGGGATCTTCGGCAGCTGGATGCGCTCGATCACCACATTGTCACACAAATTTTCCCGTTTCAGGTAACGGAAATACATGCGGATGGCTGAAAGTGATCGGGCCAGGGAACGGGACGTGAGATTGTCTTCCTTGCGCGCCGCCAGAAAGGCCCGGAATTCCTTTGTTCCCAGTTTCGCAAGCTGGTCAAGGGTGGCGGGTTGTCCCGTATCATCCACAAGAAACTCGAAGAACTGCCGCAGGTCCCGCATGTAGGCTTCACAGGTATTATCCGCCAGGTCCCGCTCAATGCGCAGATAGTCGCTCCAGGCTTTGAGGGAAGCTTCCGTATCCGCCGCCACGGGGAAGATGTCGACAATGGTTTTTTTCGCGTCCGCCATAGGATCGTTTATCCGGGGAAGGGTTCGCCACAGGTGGCTTTACAGGATAGTCTGACCCGTTTTTTCCCAGTCTTTCAGGAAACTAGCTAAACCCGCATCCGTTAACGGATGCTTAACGAGACCTTTCAGCACCCCTGGCGGTACCGTCACCACATCGGCCCCGGCCATGGCTGAGAATTTCACGTGATTGGCCGAGCGGATGGAGGCCGCGAGAATTTCCGTGTCGATTGTGTCGGCAAAATTGTCGTAAATGGCGCGGATTTCCTGGATCAGCTCCATACCGTCCAGTCCAATATCGTCCAGCCTTCCAATAAACGGTGAAATGAAGCTGGCGCCGGCTTTTGCCGCCAGAAGCGCCTGATTGGCGTTGAAACATAGGGTAACATTGACCATCGTGCCGTCATCCGAAAGTGCCCTGCAGGCCTTGAGACCGTCCCAGGTCAGCGGCACTTTGACCGTTACATTCTTGGCGATTTGCGCCAGTTTCCGCCCCTCGGCGATCATGGTTTCCGCTTCGACGGAAGCCACTTCGGCACTCACAGGCCCGGGAACGATTTCGCAGATTTCCTGGATCACATCGATGAAATTGCGGCCGCTTTTGTGGATCAGCGACGGGTTGGTGGTGACGCCGTCAAGCAGGCCGGTTTCGGAAAGTTCGCGTATCTCATCAATTTCCGCGGTATCGACAAAGAACTTCATGTGATTTTCCCCAATTTGCGTTCTGCGGCTTTATTTGCGCCCGTTTAAGGTTTTAAATGATTCCCTCGGACCTGAATGTACACAATGAAAGCTGATCGGGAAATCGTTGCAGGATTTATTTTACAAAAACCGGTCAATTGTGGGCAAAACACAACCTGTGTTGCTGCCCCTGGGTCTCGACAAGGCCTACGATTATCTTGTTCCCGAGGGTCTGGAGGTAGGGCTCGGTGATTTTGTCCGCGTTCCGCTGGGCAACCATGAGCGTATGGGTGTGGTTTGGGAACATCCTGAAGGCCGGGAAGGGCCCGATGTCGAACCGGAAAAACTGAAATCCATAATCGACAAGTACGACGTGCCGCCCCTGCCCCGGGATTCGATCAAGTTTGCGCAATGGGTGGCCGATTACAATCTCATGCCGCTTGGAACCGTGGTGCGCATGATGATGTCCGCCAGCCGCGCCTTCGAGCCGGAGAAGCCGGTATTCGGTGTCCGTCTGGCCGGCGCCCGGCCGCCGCGCATGACGGCGGCGCGGCAGCGGGTGCTTGATCTCGTCGAAAATGGTCTCATCTGGTCGAAAGCCGATCTCTCTCGACAGGCGGGCACCAGCACCGGCGTCATCGACGGTCTGGTCAAGGCGGGCACTCTGGTAAGTGTCGAAATGCCGAGGAAGAAACCGGTTGATCCCCGGGCGGATTATGCCCATACGGACCTCTCGGAAGCGCAGCAGGAAGCCGCCTATCGCCTGAAAAGCGTTGTCGAGGCACAGAATTTCACCGTCACCCTCATCGATGGCGTTACGGGATCCGGCAAAACGGAAGTCTATTTTGAAGCCGTGGCGGAAGCCCTGCGCCAGCGCAAGCAGACCCTGCTGCTGCTGCCGGAGATTGCGCTGACCAGCCAGTTCCTGTCGCGTTTTGAAAAGCGGTTCGGCTGCCGTCCCGTCGAATGGCACTCGCAGCTGTCCCAGCTTGAACGCGGGCGTATCTGGCGCGCCGTTGCCTCCGGTGAGGCGCGGGCGGTCATCGGTGCCCGCTCGGCCCTGTACCTGCCTTTCTGCGAGCTTGGGCTTATCGTTGTCGACGAGGAACATGATACGTCGTTCAAGCAGGAGGACCGGGGCACCTATCACGGCCGCGACATGGCCGTCGTGCGCGCCCTGCTTGCGGACGTGCCCATTGTGCTCGCCTCGGCGACACCGTCGCTGGAAAGTCTCGTCAATGCCCAGTCCGGCAAATACCGCTATATCCAGTTGTCGGAGCGCTATTCCGACAGCGAACTGCCGGATCTCGCGACCATCGACCTTAAAAAGCATCCGCCGGAAAAAGGCACCTGGCTGAGCCCGGTTCTCGTTGAGGCGGTCGAGGAAACCCTCAAGAATAACAACCAGGCGCTGCTGTTTCTCAATCGCCGCGGTTATGCGCCCCTGACATTGTGCCGCAACTGCGGCTACCGGTTCGATTGTCCCCAATGCGCCGCCTGGCTGGTGGAGCACCGGTTTCGGCATCTCCTGCAATGCCATCATTGCGGATTTGCGACGCCGCCCCCGAAACAATGTCCGCGCTGCCAGGCCCCGGATTCCCTGGTCGCCTGCGGTCCCGGCGTGGAACGGGTTGTAGAAGAGGTGGAGGAGCGCTTCCCGGACGCCAATCTCGCCCTGTTGTCCAGCGACATGATTCCCAATATCACGGCCCTGCGGGAGATTCTGAGGTCTATCACCGACGGTGAGGCCGACATCATCGTCGGCACGCAAATCGTCGCCAAGGGTCATAATTTCCCCAATCTGGCTCTGGTCGGTGTGGTTGACGGTGATCTCGGACTTGGCCAGGCCGATCCCCGGGCCAGCGAACGCACCTATCAGCTGCTCAACCAGGTGACGGGCCGGGCCGGCCGCAGTTCCACCAAGGGGCGGGGCCTGTTGCAGACCCATCTGCCGGACCATCCTGTGATGCAGGCGCTGATTTCCGGTGACCGGGAAGCATTCATGAATCAGGAGATCCGACTGCGCCAGCAATCGGGTATGCCTCCATTCGGACGCCTGGCGTCCCTGATCATTTCGGCACGCGACAAAACCGCCGCCGTCAATTATGCGCGTATGATCGCTCAGAAAGCGCCGAAATCCGAGAAAATCATGGTTCTGGGGCCCGCGGAAGCGCCGATCGCAGTCATTCGCGGCCGCCATCGGTTCCGAATTCTGATAAAGGCGCCGCGGGAGACCGATATTCAGGCCTATATGCGCCTGTGGCTGGAGGAAATAGAGGGCCCCAAGGGCGATTTGCGGCTGAGTATCGACATCGATCCCTACAATTTTCTCTGAAATCAGGCAGTACCGGCACCGGTCCGTTCCGGATTCACCCATGCGGCTCCCGAACAGCTAAATTATCTTGTAAAAATTGTTGGTTAGTTGCCTTTTGTCGCAATTCTCTGTGTTGCGTCTAACCTAGGCTTATGTTAGAGCAACAGCGGTTTTTCCGTTGGTTTGACGGACCGTAAATCTGGTGGGGCAAACCTGGAAAATCCGAGACGGAATTGAACGCGCCTTGGTCTGTAACCAGTGTAGGCCCATCCCAGCAGACAGAACCAAATTCAGCAGTCAGAGCAAGAAAAAGTGGCAAACAATCCAATCGCAACAGGAATGACCGGACGCTATGCAACGGCGTTGTTTGAGCTCGCTGTAGAAAGCAATGAACTCGACGCGATCGAGAAGGATGTTCTGGCCTTTCGCGACCTTTTGAAAGATAGCGACGATCTCAACAGGCTCATTCGCAGTCCGGTATTTTCCGCCAGGGAACAGGCCGGCGCCCTGTCCGCAATTCTGGAAAAAACCGGTTTCAACAAGCTGACGACAAATTTCCTGGAATTGATCGCCCGCAATCGCCGCCTGTTCGCCGTTGGCGGCATGATCGATGATTTTCTCGCGATCCTGGCGGATCATCGCGGTGAAGTCGCCGCCGAAGTCACGTCGGCGATGGCGCTTACGGATGAGCAGATGACATCGCTCAAAGAGACATTACGGATAACGACAGGGCAGGATGTACGCGTCGACACCAGCGTTGATCCTTCCCTCTTGGGCGGACTGATCGTCAAGGTGGGAAGCCGGATGATCGACAGTTCCCTTAGAACCAAATTAAACAATCTAAAAATTGCCATGAAAGAGGTTGGCTGATGGAAATTCGGGCCGCGGAAATCTCCTCGATTTTGAAGGAGCAGATTAAGAACTTTGGACAGGAGGCCGAGGTCTCCGAAATTGGACAGGTGCTCTCGGTGGGGGATGGTATCGCCCGCGTTTACGGCCTGGACAATGTGCAGGCCGGTGAGCTGGTCGAGTTTCCCGGCGGCATCCGCGGGATGGCCCTGAACCTCGAGGTCGATAATGTCGGTATAGTGATTTTCGGCGATGACCGCAGCATCCGCGAAGGTGACACGGTGAAACGTACCGGCGCCATCGTCGAGGTGCCCGTCGGCAAGGCCCTTCTCGGCCGCGTGGTTGACGCCCTCGGTAATCCCCTTGACGGCAAAGGCCCGATTGAAGGTGAAGAACGTCGTCGTGTGGATGTGAAAGCGCCGGGCATTCTGCCTCGGAAATCCGTTCACGAACCCATGCAGACCGGACTGAAAGCCATCGACTCCCTGATCCCTGTGGGACGTGGGCAGCGGGAGCTGATCATTGGCGACCGCCAGACCGGCAAGACCGCAATCGCCCTCGATACAATTCTCAATCAGAAACCGATCAATGAAGGCGACGACGAAAGCAAGAAGCTTTATTGCGTCTATGTCGCTGTCGGTCAGAAACGGTCAACCGTTGCCCAGTTTGTGAAAACACTGGAAGAAAACGGTGCGCTGGAATATTCCATTGTCGTCGCAGCGACCGCATCCGATCCGGCGCCGATGCAGTTTCTGGCGCCATTTGCCGGTTGCGCCATGGGGGAATATTTCCGCGACAACGGCATGCATGCGCTGATTGTCTATGATGATCTGTCAAAACAGGCCGTGTCCTATCGACAGATGTCCCTGCTGCTGCGCCGTCCGCCTGGACGTGAAGCATATCCCGGGGATGTCTTCTATTTGCACAGCCGTCTCCTGGAACGGGCCGCGAAACTGAACGAAGATTACGGCGCCGGTTCCCTGACAGCCCTGCCGGTGATTGAAACCCAGGCGAACGACGTGTCCGCCTACATCCCGACCAATGTGATTTCCATTACCGATGGTCAGATCTTCCTGGAAACCGACCTTTTCTATCAGGGTATCCGCCCGGCGGTGAACGTTGGCCTGTCCGTGTCCCGGGTTGGATCCGCGGCACAGGTGAAGGCCATGAAACAGGTCGCCGGCGCCATTAAAGGTGAGCTGGCCCAGTATCGGGAAATGGCCGCCTTTGCCCAGTTCGGTTCCGACCTCGATGCCGCCACCCAGAGATTGCTGGCCCGTGGCGAGCGATTGACGGAACTCCTGAAGCAACCACAATTCTCACCCCTGAAGATCGAGGAACAGGTTGTTTCCATTTATGCCGGCACCCGCGGTTATCTCGATCCCATCGGCGTCGGTTCGGTCGGAAAATTCGAGGAGGAGCTCCTCAGATTTATGCGCGAATCCCATGCCGATATACTGGATACCATTCGCGACAAAGCTGAAATATCCGACGAAATCGGGGAAAAGCTGAAATCAGCGGTGGAGAGTTTCGCGAGTTCCTTCGCGGAATAAGACGAAAGCAGCGTGTGGATAAACACGAAAGACAGCGAGTGTTAAATGCCTAGTCTAAAGGATCTCCGCAACAGGATTTCGAGCGTCAAGGCGACTCAGAAAATCACCCGTGCCATGCAGATGGTCGCGGCGGCGAAACTGCGCCGGGCCCAGGAAGCGGCGGTAGCTGCGCGTCCCTATGCTGATCGCATGGATCGTGTGCTGGCGAATTTGAATCGGGCCGTAACGGAAAAAGAAGGTGCCTCGCCATTGCTTGTCGGGACCGGCAAGGATGAGACGCATCTCCTGATTGTCGCCACGGCGGAACGCGGTCTTTGTGGCGGCTTCAATTCCAATATTGCCCGGCTGGCCCGGGAACATGCCCGGAAGCTCATCAACCAGGGAAAAACGGTTAAAATTCTCTGTGTCGGTCGCAAGGGTTTCGATGCCCTGAAAAGCGAATTCGAAGCGCGTATCGTGGAGACGATCAGCTTCCGCGAAGTCAAACAGCTGAGTTTCGTCCAGGCCCGGGAAGTGAGCGACAGGCTGTTCGAACTTTTCGATGCCGGCGAGTTTGACGTTTGCACCCTGTTTTTCTCGGAGTTCAAGTCGGTTATCGCCCAGGAACCGAAAACCCTGCAGCTGATACCCGCTAGTCTTGACGATGAGGAAGAAGACACCGGGGAACAATCCGGCGCCCAGGCGGCATACGAATACGAACCGGACGAGGAGGAAATTCTGACCGAACTTCTTCCCCGCAATATTTCCACACAGATTTTCCGTGCTCTTCTGGAAAACGCCGCATCCGAACAGGGTGCGCGGATGAGCGCCATGGACAATGCCACCCGTAATGCGGGCGACATGATTGACAGTCTGACGCTTCACTACAACCGAAGCCGTCAGGCCCAGATTACAAAAGAACTGATCGAAATTGTATCGGGTGCGGAAGCCCTCTAGATACTTATAGGAGCGAGGAACGAGCAATGGCAAACGGACAGGCCATCGGACAAGTCAGACAGGTTATGGGCGCGGTTGTTGACGTGCAGTTCGAAGACGAACTGCCGGCAATTCTGAATGCCCTGGAAACCGACAATAATGGTAACCGCCTTGTGCTGGAAGTTGCCCAGCATCTCGGCGAAAACAGTGTGCGCACCATTGCCATGGATACGACCGAAGGTCTGGTGCGCGGCCAGGAAGTCAAGGATACGGGCGAAGCCATCGCCGTTCCGGTGGGTGAGGAAACCCTCGGCCGCATCGTCAATGTCGTCGGAGATCCCGTCGATGATGCCGGACCGGTCAAGGCGAACCAGACACGGCCTATCCATGCGTCGGCGCCCGCATTTATCGAGCAGTCGACGGATACGGAGATCCTGGTGACCGGCATCAAGGTCGTGGACCTCCTGGCGCCTTACTCGAAGGGCGGTAAAATCGGCCTGTTTGGCGGTGCCGGCGTGGGCAAAACCGTGCTCATCATGGAACTCATCAACAATATCGCCAAGGGCCACGGCGGCTATTCGGTGTTCGCCGGTGTGGGGGAACGCACCCGCGAAGGAAATGACCTTTACTGGGAGATGATTGAATCCGGCGTGAACAAGGAAGGCGGCGGCGAAGGTTCGAAATGCGCCCTTGTTTACGGACAGATGAACGAGCCTCCCGGAGCCCGGGCCCGCGTTGGCCTCAGTGGCCTGACCGTGGCCGAGCATTTCCGCGATGAAGGCCAGGATGTGCTGTTCTTCGTCGATAATATTTTCCGGTTCACCCAGGCAGGCTCGGAAGTGTCCGCGCTTCTCGGACGTATTCCTTCTGCTGTGGGATATCAGCCGACCCTGGCCACCGACATGGGCGCCCTGCAGGAGCGCATTACATCGACAAACAAAGGTTCGATTACCTCGGTCCAGGCGATTTACGTGCCGGCTGACGATTTGACCGACCCGGCCCCGGCGACATCGTTTGCCCACCTTGATGCCACGACCGTTCTGTCGCGGTCCATTGCTGAAAAAGGGATTTATCCCGCCGTGGATCCGCTGGACTCCACCAGCCGGGTGCTTGAGCCACGGGTTGTTGGTGAGGAACACTATCAGGTCGCCCGGCGGGTGCAGGAAATCCTCCAGCGTTACAAAGCCCTGCAGGACATCATCGCCATTCTGGGCATGGATGAGCTGTCCGAGGAAGACAAGCTGGCCGTGGCCCGGGCGCGGAAGATCGAACGCTTCCTGTCCCAGCCTTTCCATGTTGCGGAAGTCTTTACCGGCAGCCCAGGCGTTCTGGTTGACCTGGCCGATACCATCAAGGCATTCAAGGGCCTGTGCGACGGCGATTATGACCACCTGCCCGAGCCGGCCTTCTACATGGTGGGAACCATAGAAGAAGCTATTGAAAAAGCTGAGAAAATGGCTGCAGAGGCGGCTTAAGACGCCTCTCGCCTAGCCGCCAACCCTGGATAAAGATTTATGGCCGATACATTCAAGTTCGAACTTGTATCACCCGAGCGTCTCCTGATCTCGGAAGATGTTGAGCAAGTCGTTGTTCCGGGATCCGAAGGCGACTTCGCCATTCTGCCGGGACATGCGCCCATTCTCTCAACATTGCGCCCCGGTGTCCTCGATGTTTCTTCGAGCCAGTCGGGAGACAAAACCATTTTTGTTCGCGGCGGATTTGCCGAGGGCGGACCGGAAAGCCTGACCGTGCTGGCCCAGGAAGCCATTGCCGTCGAGGACATGACCCCGGAAGACCTGAACAGGCAAATCAGTGAAGCGGAAGAAGCACTGGCGCGCGATAACATCACGGATGAAGAGCGCCGTTACAACGAAACCGCGCTTCAGGCTTTGAGTGATCTGAAAAAATAGAAATCCGTCGTTCTTAACTGCCGGTCATTATTTCGCTCGGGCCGTTGTCTCGCCCGGAAAGACCCGGGATCTCCCCGCTTTGCATATTCCGGCACGACCGGTTCAGGCATCGTCGGGATCAGCTGCCAGATCGGCAAATTCATTCACGATCTGTTTGTAAACATCACGTTTGAACTCGATGATGATATCCGGCAGGTCCCTGGCCCAGGTCCAGCGCCAGGCGTCAAATTCTGCGTTATCCTCGCCATGATAATTCAGATCGAAATCGTCATCCGATCCTTCGAAGCGCATGGCAAACCATTTTTGCGCTTGACCACGATAGCGACCCTTGAGGGCTTTTCCCTGGACTTTTTTCGGAAGATCGTAATGAAGCCACTCCCTGGATTCCGCCAGCACTGTTGCATTGTCGGTTCCAATCTCCTCCTTGAGTTCGCGGAATGCTGCCGCTTTGGGATCTTCGCCATTGTCAATGCCGCCCTGCGGCATCTGCCAGAGCTGGTCGGTCGGAAATTTACTTGTCTTGCCGATCCGGCGGCCAACCCAGACTTTGCCTGACCGATTGAGTAAGAATATGCCGACACATTTCCGATAAGGCAGATCTGACATAAAACGGCGGTTCTCCGAGAACAAACTGATCAGGAAGCTTTGAGACCGTTGAGAGCGGCACTTATGGGAATAAGCACGATGCCTTTGTCCTTCAGCGTCCGGGACCATTCGCGAATACTGCGAATAGTAATGGGAAGGTTTGATGCTACACCGAGACTGATTCCCTGTTCCAGGGCCAGCTCCTCAAGGCGGTTGAGGCCTGTCTGAATTTCCTGGTCTTCGGCGATCGTATCGATCTGCACCTGCGCCTGCCCATAATCCATGCCGAAGCTCTGGGATATCTGTCCGGCGGCTGACCGGGCAGTCATTCCGTTTTCAAAATAAATCAGGCCGCGGTTTTTCATTTCCTTCATGATCGGCTGCAGCGCCTGCCCCGACGACATGAATTTTGCACCCATGGCATTTGTCAGGCCGATATAGCCGGAGAAGCGCGACATCAGCCAGTGCAGCCGCTTGATGTTTTCCTTGGGCGAAAGCGATGTCAGCAATGTGTGCGGGCCGGGGTCGTTGTCCGGATAATCATAGGGTTCAAAGGGAACCTGCATCATCACTTCATGGCCCATTTCCCGCGCCTTGCGTACCCAGGCCTGCAGGCTGTGTCCGTAAGGGCTGAAGGCAAGTGTCACCGGTCCCGGCAAATTATGTATGACCTCATGGGTGGCAATCGAACTCAGCCCCAGACCGGTAATAAGTATGGCAATTTTCGCCGGCTCGCCGGGGCGGGTCCGGGCTGTGTAGGAAGACGGCCGGGCATAAACGATTGCCGGTTGCCGTCCGTCCTCGGAAATCTTAGGCAGCGGGCCGAACAGCGATCGCTCGACAAGGGCGTTAATCGGGACCGGGGCCATTGCACCGGATTTGTTTCCATTGCTGCTGCCGTCTTGTGCCGCGTCGCTCAAATGCCCCTGGCCGGCGCTGGCGTCCTGGGCGCCGACGGATCTGCCGATGTCAACATTGTCGGATTTCCTGACAACGGGTATGCCGTTGATCGTGTTGGCCCTGACCGATTTCGGCTGACTGCTTTTCGGGAGGGTTTTGGGAAGCTCGATAGCCATTTCCACATGCGGCTGTCCCCCGAGGGAGTCGGCATCCAGGGCCAGCCAGGTGAC
The DNA here is from genome assembly GCA_051009705.1 of Methyloligellaceae bacterium. Taxonomy (GTDB): domain Bacteria; phylum Pseudomonadota; class Alphaproteobacteria; order Rhizobiales; family CAYWUX01; genus JANQOC01. The sequence goes on from JBPCWG010000130.1 coordinate 17,049, forward strand.
GAGCCCCGAAACTGCCAGGAAGAACAATGCTGCCGTAACTGCAAGTGCTTTCATTTACCGGCTTGTCCCCCGCGCCTTGTCAAAATCAGCTGCACCGAAAGCAGGTGCAGCGCGCGTCAAATGATAAAAACGACACCCGGAAACCAAGGCCCTCTGTTTTCCGGGTGCCGCTAAATTGTAGCGAAGGCTAGTTGGCGATGGATTTTTTCTCGCCGGTATCGCCTTCAATTGTCTTCTCAGCTTTCACGACACCCCTGAGCAGATCAAGCGCGTACTGCAATTGCTTGTCTTTCTCTTTTTCCCGGGGAACATAGCCTGAGGAACCGGCAACCTCTTCACCGCTTTCGCTCTTCAGGTGACCGCGAAGGCTGGCCTCGCCGCGGGTACGGGCTTGCGCCTTCTTCAGGTTCTCAGGCAGATCCTGCTCGACCTTGACGTCGGGCTTGATGCCTTTGGCCTGAATGGAGTTTCCGGAAGGTGTGTAATAGCGCGCCGTTGTCAGACGGATCGCACCGTTGGCACCCAGGGGAATGATTGTCTGAACCGACCCCTTGCCGAAGGAGCGCGTACCGATGATTGTCGCGCGACGGTGATCCTGCAAAGCTCCGGCAACAATTTCAGCAGCCGAAGCGGAGCCGCCATTGATGAGCACAACCACTTTCTTGCCACTGGTGACATCGCCTTTGCGGGCAACGCGTCTCTCGGTTTCCTCGAGATTGCGCCCGCGTGTCAGAACGATCGCGCCCTGATCCAGGAACATGTCGGATACGGAAACCGCCTTGTCGAGCAGGCCGCCGGGATTGTTGCGAAGGTCCAGAATGTAGCCTTCAATCTTGTCGGAGCCGATTTTTTTCTTCAGGGAAAGCAGGGCATCTTTCAGCTCGACATCCGTGTTCTCGTTGAACCCGGGCAGCCGGACGTAACCCACATTGCCTTCGACATTGGAACGGACCCGGTTGATACGAATTTTGGCGCGGACAATTTTTACCTCGAGAGGCTCTTCCTGGCCGGCGCGGATAACCATCAGTCGGATCGGCGAGTTTATCGGACCGCGCATCTTGTCGACGGCTTCCTTGAGGGTCAGCCCGAGGACAGGCTCATCGTCCAGGTGGGAAATCAGGTCGCCGGACAGGATACCGGCTTTCGCCGCCGGCGTGTCATCGATGGGCGCCACGACCTTGATCAGACCGTTTTCCATGGACACTTCAATACCCAGACCGCCAAATTCACCCTTGGTATGCACCTGCATGTCGCGGAAATGATCAGCGTTGAGATAGGCCGAATGAGGATCCAGAGAACTCAGCATGCCGTTGATGGCCGCCTCGATGAGCTTTTTGTCGTCGGGATTTTCGACATAGTCCGCGCGAATTTTTTCCAGCACGTCACCGAACAGATCAAGATGTTTGTAGATTGTCGAATTAGCCGCAACAGCTGAAGGGCTGCGCGTGATATTGACAACACTCACTGTCGCTGCCACGACGGCGACACCTAAGAACAACCAAAGAGCAATTTCTGTTTTTCGCATTAGCCTTGTGCCTTTTCAGGTCCCTTCGCCCACCATGGGTCCGGGTCAATGGGTTTTCCGTTTTTTCTGAACTCAATGTAAAGCACGGGTTGGGCTGTGCCTTCACTGGGGTTCAGGTTTGCCTGCAGCCCACCCATCGTCGCAACAGGTTCGCCCGCAAGCACAAATTGGCCGACTTTGACATCGATATTGCTCATGCCAGCAAGCAATATATGATATCCCCCTCCGGCATTAATGATCAAGAGCTGTCCATAACTTCTGAACGGTCCTGCATACACGATCCAGCCGTCATTTGGCGAGGTTATGCGGGCATTTGACCGGGTCAGGAGGGAGATCCCCTTGGACTGGCTCCCATATTCCGTCCGTGAGCCGAAATTCCGTATACGCTTGCCCGATGCCGGGAGCGGCAACAGCCCATGTGCATCCTTGAACGGCAGCGCCGGCGTGATGCGGCCGGGGCGAACGAGGGCAAGTGCTTGTTTTTTCTCTTCTATTTCAGGTTTGATTTGCGGTCTCAGCTTTTCAAGCTCAGCTTTGCGCTTCAGTTCAGCCTCATATTTCCTGAGTTCTGCTGCTTTCGAGGCCGCGATTTTCTTGTCCAGTCCGGTAATCAGTTCCGAAAGGTTCTGAACATCCTGTGCAAAAGACAGGGCTTCCCGGTTCAGCCTGTCGAGTTCGGCCTGTTTCGAATCGATGGTACTGTTCTTTGTCGCAATAAGTTCATTTATCCGTGAGTTTTCCTGGGAAAGCTCCGCAATTTTTTTTCGCCGCGCTACAACCTGCGTATTGATGTCGGTAATGATTCGGACGAGATCCGTGAGTTCGCCGGAAAGCTGGTCCACCTGTGCATGAATTTGCGGGAAAACATTGGCCAGCAACATGGCACTTCGCACCATTTTAAGCGCGTCCTGACGGTGGGTTGTCATGACCGGCGGCGGCTGACGTCCCATACGCTGCATGGCTGCCAGAAGTTTGGAAATCGTTTCATTGCGCTGAACGATCGAGCCGCGAATAAGGTTTTCCTGTTCGCGCAATCCGCCGAGACGGGACTCGATTTTCAGGACGGCACCTTCCGCGTTCTGAATTTTGCGCGCCGACAGCAGCAGCTCCTTGTTAAGCCGCGCCCGCTCTTCCCCCAGCGATTTAATGGCATCATTGATTTCTGACTGCTTATTCTTGGATTGCGTCAGTGATTTCTTGATGTGATCCAGGCGTTGCTCGGCATCTTTTTTATTCGTCGGGGATTGTCCGAAAACCGGTATCATGGAACTGAGAGCGAACACCATTATCCCGGCGAACAAACAGACCACAGCCCGATGTGCTGGAAAGGCGTGCCTGCAGGGCGGGGTTGTAACTTTGTGTCGGATCAAATCGGGTCTCGGCTCAGTTAATTCAGAATTATTGATACACGTCAGTTCAGGTGACAGGGCCGGATTACTATCTCGTTCCCGGAATTGCAATGATACATTGAATACCGGGCTCTCATACCGCTAAATCAAGGCTATCAGATGGCTCGGCACGGGTAAAAAATTCATGAATCCGGTGTCGGAATGCGCCCTTATTGACGATGATAGGGATGATCCAACAAAATTGTTAGAGCTCTGTAAATTTGTTCAACAAGAAGAATTCGCGCAAATCCGTGGGTTAGGGTCATGTGGCTGAGAGAAAGCTTCATTGCCGCTTCGTTTTTGATGCCCGGGCCATGTCCATCAGGGCCGCCGATCACGAAATTGAGGGTCCGGGTCCCGTCATCGCGCATTTTCAGAAGATAGTCCGAAAAAGCCCGGCTGGTCAGGCTTTTGCCGCTTTCATCGAGGGCGACTATGGGTTCTCCCGCCGTCACTTTCGACAACAGCATCTCCGCTTCCTCTTCGCAGCGCCGGCCCGGCTTTGACGCCTGGCTCTCATTCATTTCATTGAGGATCAGGGGACCGATATGAACCGATCCGCCGACTTTGGATATTCTGTCACGATAGTGATCAAAGAGAACGCTTTCCGGACCTTTTTTCAACTTCCCGATGGCGCTTAGGTTCAAATTCATGGGTGCGTATCGAAGTCGCCGGAGTGAGCCATCGTTGACTTCGATGGCAACGGACTTGTCGCTCTATTGTGCGATTTCGTCGGCTCTGTCCGCTGACCAGATTTTCTCCAGATTATAGAATTCCCGGACTTCCGGTCGAAAGACGTGAACGATCACGTCACCGGCGTCGATCAGGACCCAGTCGCAATGGGGTAATCCTTCCACCTTGGCGCGGCCATAGCCCTCGTCCTTGAACTTTTTCAGGAGTTGATCCGCAAGCGCGCCCACATGGCGCTGGGAGCGTCCCGAAGCAACGACCATGAAGTCGCCGACGGAAGTTTTGCCGCGGATATCGATGGTGACGACATCTTCGGCCTTTCCGTCATCAAGGCAGTTTTCAACCAGGGAGAGCAAAATATCCGGACCCGTACCTTGGGGTACAGGATCGCCAACAGGTGCGTCTTTTGCGACGCCCTCAACTGTTGTGCGCATTGTCAGAGAAGTGTCCTTTCATAATCGACTATCCGACGTTCTATCAGCATTCCAGGCTTGTCAGATGAATAGTGTAGTCGAGTCTAATATGGGAATGTGACAAAATTCAATAGACCGGCTGTTTCCAAATTGCAACAAAATCGTAATGTCCAGAATTAACATTAACGCGATAGAGGCCCATTCCTGCGATGTTTTTCACGGATTGCCGTCGATGATTTGTCGGATAGAGGTATTGTCATAAACGTCCACACCGGCGGTTCAAGGTACGCAAAGTCTTTTAAATTCGCCGACTCCAGATAGCACCAATCGTAATAATGTGCGGTCCGGGAAGAAAGCGCCCTGTAACGAAAGCTCGGGCGATCAACGACGACGACGGGTATGCTTTCAAAGATTTCTTTCCAGGATTTCCATTTATGGAACTGGGCCAGATTGTCGGCGCCCATGATCCAGACGAACTTAGTATCCGGAAATCGTTCCTGCAGATAACGAAGCGTATCGATGGTGTAGACGCTTGTGCGCTCGCTCTCGAACGCCGTCACATCGATCCGCGGATGGTTCGAAACCTCGATACACTGGGCCAGTCGTTTTTCCAGGGACCAGAGTTCCGATTTGTCCTTCAGCGGGTTGCCCGGTGACACCAGCCACCAGATGCGGTTCAGCCCCAGTCGCCGCAGCGCCAGTTTGCTGATGTGCCGATGTCCGTCGTGGGGCGGATTGAAAGACCCCCCGAGGAGGCCGATCGCCATGTCCGCTTGCGCCATCGGCACTTTCTTCGCTTCGGAAACCAAGGCTTTGACCCCTGGCGCTGTCTCCGGCGAACTGGTGTTTTCTGTTTTCTGGTTCACGAATGCCTGTGCTTATTTCGGGCGGACCTGTCCCTGGCCTCTGACCAGATATTTGAAGCTGGTCAGCTGTTCCACACCAACGGGTCCGCGTGCGTGCATTTTGCCTGTGGCGATACCGATCTCCGCCCCCATACCGAATTCGCCGCCGTCGGCAAACTGGGTCGATGCATTATGCAGGACAATGGCACTGTCCACTTCGTGAAAAAATCTGGCCACCGTTTCTGGGTTTTCACTGACGATGCAATCCGTATGTTGTGATCCATGCCTGGCGATGTGTTCGATCGCATCGCCGACACCGCCGACAATTTTCACGGAAATGATAGAGTCCAGATATTCCGTTGACCAGTCTTCCTCGCTGGCAGCCTTAACGCCGGGACATTCCTGCTGCACCGTCGCATCGCCCCGGATTTCGCAATCCGCAGCCTGCAGGGCCGCAACCAATGGTTTCAAGTGTGAGGTAACAGCCGCCTTGTCCACAAGAAGGGTTTCGGCGGCACCACAGATTCCCGTGCGGCGCATCTTCGCATTGACGACAATGTCTTTGGCCATGTCCAGGCCGGCACTCCCGTCGACATAGATATGGCAGATGCCTTCGAGATGGGCGAACACGGGAACCCGCGCTTCATCCTGAACGCGGCCGACAAGATTTTTACCGCCCCGGGGGACGATGACATCAATCGTGCCGTTCAATCCCCGCAGCATTTCACCGACCGCGGATCTGTCCGTTGTGGGCACGACCTGGATGGCATTCTCCGCAAGGTCGGCTTCCCGTAATCCCTTCTTCAGGGACGTGACGATGGCGCGGCTTGAATTGAAGCTGTCGGAACCGCCGCGCAGGATCACCGCGTTCCCGGATTTCAGGCAAAGTCCGCCGGCATCGGCCGTGACATTGGGGCGGCTCTCATAAATGATGCCGATCACCCCGAGCGGCACGCGGACACGTTGAATAACGAGACCGTTGGGACGATCCCATTCCGCTGTGACCTCGCCAACCGGATCGGCGAGGTTCGCAATTTCCTCCAGGCCCCGGGCCATGGCGTCGACGCGGTCCGGGGTCAGGGTCAGGCGGTCGATAAAGGCTTCCGGCCGTTTGTCTTCGATAGCGTTTTCAACATCGCGTTTGTTAGCCTGCAGCAGGTCGTCACAATCCTTGCGGATGTGTTCGGCCATCATTCGCAGCGCCCGGTCCTTGTCTTCGGCGGTCGCCAGCGCCAACTGCCGCGCCGCATCGCGTGCGTCACTGCCGAGTGTTTCAAGTTCGGCGCGAACTTCGTCGCTCAAACCTGTTTCTTTCGGGGTGGCATCCATCATCTTACTTTCTTTTCAGCACCATATCATCGCGGTGGACGACTTCGTTTTTTCCACGGTAGCCTAATATATCGGAAATTTCACGGCTATTTCGACCCTTGATGCGATTGGCATCCGTGTGATCGTAAGCCGTGAGGCCACGTCCGATCTCCTGCCCGTCCTCGGTGGCGATACGCACCGCATCGCCTTTTTCGAAACGTCCCTCGATGGCGACTATGCCGGCGGGCAGCAGGCTTTTGCCGTTTTTCAGGGCCTGCCTGGCGCCGCTGTCAATCCTCAGAGTACCGTTTTCCTCGAGCCCGGCGGCGATCCAGCGCTTGCGCGAGGTCACGGGATTGTCGTCCGCCACGAACCAGGTGCACGGTCGCCCTTCGGCAATTGCCTTCAGGGGATGGTTGACCTTGCCTGAACTGATGACCAGATGCGCCCCGCTGGCAACGGAGATTTTGGCAGCCTCGATTTTTGTGACCATGCCGCCCCGGGAAAGCTCCGTGCCAACATCGCCGGCCATGGCTTCGATCTCGGTGGTGATATCCGGCACGAGTTCCACGAGTTCCCCGCCCCCGTGTTCTTTGGGATGGCTGTTGGGCGGAGCGGTGTACAGCCCATCGACGTCGGAGAGCAGCACCACGCAATCCGCACTCATCATGCTGCCGACCCGGGCGGCGAGGCGGTCATTGTCGCCATAACGAATTTCCGATGTGGCCACCGTGTCGTTTTCATTGACCACCGGCACGGCGCCGAGGTCCAGCAGTGTCGTAACCGTGTTGCGCGCATTGAGATAGCGGCGGCGCTGTTCCGTATCACTGAGAGTGAGGAGAATTTGCGCCACAACCAGTTCCCGGGCCTTGAATACTTCCTGGTAACTGTGCGCGAGCGCAATTTGCCCGACCGAGGCCGCGGCCTGGCTTTCGTCGAGGCGCAATGTCCCTCCTGCCAGGCCTAGGGATGTTCGCCCGAGAGCTATGGCCCCGGACGAGACGATTATGACCTCCCTGCCCCGTTGCCGCAGTTCGGCAATATCGTCCGCAAGGGAGGAGAGCCAGTCAGTATTCAGGTTGCCGCTGTCATAATCGACCAGAAGCGATGAACCGATCTTGACGACAATGCGCCGGCATTTGTTCCATTTGTCGTTCATGGCCGCCAGCCCTGATTTTCCGTTACCTCCCGGGCTTCGTTCTTTCTTTCGCTTTCCTTGAACGCGCGAACCGCATCCCCGAGTTTATAGAGAACATTCTCGATATTGAATTTCGACACCGCCGACAGGGGGATCACTTCGCGGTCCAGGGCCTGGCGCAGTTCCTCGCAGCGTTTTTGCTGTTCGTCCTCGTCAAGGGCGTCGCATTTCGACAGGCCGATTAATTCCGTCTTGTTTTCGAGATCGCCGCCATAAGCGATAAGCTCGTTGCGCACGGTCTGGTAGGACTTCACGGGATCCGGCTCCGTCGCATCGATCAAATGCAGGATGACGCTGCAGCGTTCGATGTGGCCGAGAAAACGATCGCCAATTCCGGAACCTTCGTGCGCGCCTTCAATCAGACCCGGTATATCGGCGAGAACAAAGTCCATGCTCCCGACTTTGACAACACCGAGATTAGGATGAAGGGTGGTGAAGGGATAGTCGGCAATTTTCGGTTTGGCGGCGGATACGCTCGCCAGAAATGTCGATTTGCCCGCATTCGGCAGGCCGACAAGTCCGGCATCGGCGATAAGCTTCAGGCGCAGCCAGAGGACCAGTTCCTCACCGGGTTCGCCGTCATTGGCGCGCCGCGGGGCCTGGTTGGTGGAGGATTTGAAATGTGTATTGCCAAATCCGCCATTGCCGCCCTCCGCCAGTAGCACGCGCTCACCGGGTTCGGTCAGGTCGGCGATCTGGTGCTGCCAGTCCTCGGTATAGATCTGGGTTCCCGGCGGAACCTTGAGAACTTTGTCTTCACCTGCGCGCCCCGACCGGTTCTTGCCCATGCCGCCCTGGCCGCGTCCGGCCTTATAGTGTTGTTGGAAACGAAAGTCGATAAGGGTATTCAGATTTTCAACGCACTCCGCCCACACATGGCCGCCACGGCCGCCGTCACCGCCGTCGGGCCCGCCAAACTCAATATATTTTTCCCGCCGGAAACTCAGGGCGCCGTTGCCGCCATGGCCCGAGCTTACATAAATCCGGCATTCATCGAGAAACTTCATGGGATTTCACAGGTGGTTGTTTTCAGTGGTTTTCGCAGCAATTGTCTCAGTCGAAATTAA
>JBPCWG010000131.1:0-8089 GCA_051009705.1 Methyloligellaceae bacterium
GTCCCCCCGGTTCCCGCGGCTCTAGTTGAACTTGCGGATGTCGACGAAATGGCCGGCGACAGCGGCAGCCGCCGCCATCGCGGGCGAGACCAGGTGGGTGCGGCCTCCGCGGCCCTGGCGGCCCTCGAAATTGCGGTTTGAAGTAGACGCGCAACGCTCTTCCGGCGCCAACTGGTCCGGGTTCATGCCGAGACACATGGAGCAGCCGGGTTCGCGCCATTCGAAGCCCGCCTCCTGGAAGATCTTCGCCAGGCCCTCTTCTTCGGCCTGCTGCTTCACCAATCCCGAGCCTGGCACGATCATGGCGTGGACGTTTTCGTTCACGTGCTTGCCCTTCACTACGCCCGCCACCTCGCGCAAATCCTCGATCCGGCCATTGGTGCAGGAGCCGATGAACACCCGGTCGACGGGAATATCGGTGATCCTGGTTCCAGGTTGCAGGCCCATATAGTCCAGGGATCGCTGCATGGCGTTTCGCCGTCCTTCATCGTCGAGCGCGGCCGGGTCCGGGACCTGCCCGTGAATGGATACGACATCCTGTGGGCTTGTTCCCCAGGTTACCAGCGGCGGCAGTTCCTGAGCTTTCAGAACAACTTCTTCGTCGAATTCAGCGCCGTCATCCGAGTGTAGCGTATCCCAATATCGCCGTGCCTGCTCCCAGGCACCGCCTTTTGGCGTTCTCGGCCGCCCTTCGAGATAGGCAAAGGTTTTCTCATCAGGCGCGACCAGACCGGCACGGGCGCCGCCCTCAATGGTCATGTTGCACACCGTCATGCGGCCTTCCATGGACAGGGATTGCATGGCCGACCCGGCGAATTCGATAACGTGTCCCGTTCCGCCTGCGGTTCCGATTTCGCCGATAATCGCGAGAATTATATCTTTTGCAGTTATGCCGTCCGCGAGCTCACCCTCGACCCGGACGCGCATGTTCTTCGACTTTTTCTGGATCAGTGTCTGGGTGGCCAGGACGTGTTCAACTTCCGACGTTCCAATACCATGGGCCAGGGCTCCGAAGGCCCCGTGGGTCGCCGTGTGACTGTCACCGCAGACGATTGTCGTTCCCGGCAGGGTGAAGCCCTGTTCCGGACCGACAATATGGACAATGCCCTGGCGGACATCCACTTCGTTGAAATATTCGATCCCGAAGTCAGCGCAGTTTTTGGCGAGCGCTTCGACCTGGATCAGGGATTCCGGATCGTCGATCCCCTGGGAGCGGTCCGTTGTCGGCACATTGTGATCAACCACAGCCAGGGTTTTTTCCGGCGCCCGGACCTTGCGTCCGGACATGCGTAAACCTTCAAAAGCCTGCGGGCTCGTCACCTCATGGACGAGATGCCGGTCAATATAAAGCAGACAGGTTCCGTCTTCCTGTTCATCGACAACATGATCGTCCCAGATTTTATCGTAAAGTGTTTTTGGCGCCGACATCGCCTGATTTCTCCCAAATTCTGATTGGCTTCAATTCGCATTTGTTAAGTGACTGATGATATGGGCAAAAATTCCCGCTCCGTCAAGCACTCCGAACAAGCTGGGACCGACGGCCCCGGCATCGCACCCGTGTTGGCTGGAATTGCTCTGGCTCGCTTCAGGCGAACAGGCGAAGGCCCGCAGGTGCGAACCACTCATTTCCGTATTTGATGAAATCGTCAAACCGCTACACGGTCAGACTAGCTTTTATCCTGATCGGCCTTGGCGTCATCAGAAGCTTCTGCCGTTTCTTCTTCCTCGGCCGGAACTTCGTCAACTGTGGTTTCCGCCATCAAAGCATTGGCCTGTCCGATCCAGTCTTCACGCTCAATGCGTCCCTTGAAATTCAGGACATCATCGACGCGGCCAATATCGTCATCGGAAAAATTGGCAATTTGGGCAAACTGGGTAATACCGAGCTTGTTGAGTCGCACTTGCAGCTCTTCGCCGACACCCTTGATCAGTTTGAGATCATCGGCATCGCCCTTGGGTTTCTTGAATCCCTTGAATTTATCCCGCGCCGCCAGTTTTTTGCCTCGTGCATCGACGCGTTCCGGGATACGGGCCGATTTACCGCGACGGCCACGAAGATAATAGAGTTTGGCGCGACGTACCTTCCCGCGTCTGACGACATCGATCGAGTCGATCAGCGGCGAATAAACGGGAAAGACCCGCTCCACGCCTTCACCGTAGGAAATTTTCCGAACCGTAAAGCTCTCGTTAAGTCCGCCTCCGGACCGGGCAATGCATACGCCTTCGTAAGCCTGGATTCGTTCCCGTGAACCTTCTTTCACTTTCACGTTTACCCGAACGGAATCTCCGGGAGAAAACTCCGGAACCGGTCGTTTGAGTTCCAGTTCTTCCACATGCTCTTTTTCGAGCTGTTCGATGATATGCATCGGCTCACACCTTAGTCTTTTGGGCCTACAATTATAAACCAGTCGCGCGGCTGGTTCGTCAGAATTATCTGTCAGATTTTCAGAGATATCCCGTCCGCCGCGCTTCATGAGCTCGCCGGAAGGCCAACTATGTAACCGAATTCAGGAACGTTGTCGATGCCCAAATATCGTAAAATATAAGGTTTTTGCGAGAAATCATCGCAAAATTCAAACGAGCCGCCTCAAGTGGATTCATTTCCCAACGCCGGAACCGCAATTTCGGCCAATCTGATCCAAATTGATCAGAGATTCAGCAACGGAACAAAATACTGCCATTATTATTATTGAATTTGAAATTTGGTAGGGTTTGTAAGGCTGCAGGAGTATTGGGGATTGACTGTATGCGTACCGCAGTTGGTAAATTAGCGCCTAAAAATTGTGAAAACACCCTGATTGCGCTGAGTTCTTCGCGACGCCAGGCACCCATCAAGACACCATTCACGGCTCTGAAATCCACTTGTCACGCAGTGGTCGGCGGATCGATCGATGATCGTTTGGATCGCCGGCTGGTTCAACCGGCAGGGCAACGCGATAGATATTCTGGCCAAAACATCGAAATGACGAGGCTTCCCGACTCCACCGTTACAGGAAAAGACCGGACGGCTGCGGCGGAATTTCGATCAGCCTTTTCAAGTCATATTCACGAGACAGCGACCCGGGTTCCGGGTCAGGTGGGATAGTGAGGGTAAATGTCACAATCAGAAGATTATTTAAGCAAAAATCTAGAAGCACTCGAAAACGAAACGAACAAAGAAGCGATGGATGAAACGGTCGAAGATCGTGACGAGGCCGACCATCAGCCGGAGCAGGACCGGATTGAAGAAGCTCTGAAAGAAGCAGTGGAAGGTCAGCCGGTTGTGGCCCGGAATACAGAGCCCTCACATGAGTATACAGATCTGAGCTCCGGAGGGGCCGAAGACGATCATTCCGCGCATTTCCCGGAAGAGGCAGAACAGGAGTTCGACGAGGCCGAGCAACCCCTGGACATGGCAAATGAGCTTTCAGGTTTGGAACACCGGCAAGAGACCGGCCTTCAAGACAATGTTTCCGAAAGCCAAGTATCCGAGAGCCATATATCCCAGAGCCATGTATCCGAGAGCCAAATGCCGGGCGAAAACAGCGCTGACCGGCTCCTGGATCGCATCAACAAGCAGAAGGACATTGTTGCCCGGGATCTGGACGAAGATACTGAAGACACCAAGTCGCGCGCCCTTTCGGATACCATGGAACAGGCCTGGCAGCATGTGGATCAGAATGTCCAGCGGCTGACCGGCAACGAAAACCAGCCGGTTTATCATCCGCCGCAGTCTTTCCATCGCTATCTGCCGCCCCATGACTACGCGGCACAGGAAAACCTGACAGCCTGGAATTCAACACCGGAACAAATCGGCGGCCGCGCCCTGATGGTTCCCCAGCTCAACCTGGCGGAACAGATCCAGATGCCGGAAATGCTGAACAAGCAGGGCTTTGTGCCGCCGCAAATCCCCAAAATGGGAGAATGGCAGGAGACCAATACCGATATCGTCCAGGGTGGCGAGATATTCGATCGTCAGGGTAATCCGATACACGATCCCATTTACACCGCAAGTGATCCCCAGCCTGGAAAATCCAGGAAACAGGCTGGTTCCCGATTTCTGGGCTTCGGTGCTGTTCTCGGCGTCATCGGCGCCGGTTCCATCTATTATTATGGCGGCGTTGACAATCTGAAAACGGATTTACTTCGCATTGCCGGTGTCGAGCGTGTTGTCGATACGAAAGACAATGAACGACTTGATCTCGCCCAGCAAACGATCAAATCAGAAGCCAGACCGGAAAGCCGTGGTACGGCCGTCAAAGCGACACTCGGGGGAAAATCGGAGATCGCGGCTCATGACGCGGCCATCGAAGCCAAATTACGCGGTGACGACAAGTACGATGCGCCGGGCGACATGCAGCCAAATTTGCTGGCCGCCGCCGTCAAGTCCGGACAGGCGGCTCAGCCGAAATTCAAATTCGCCATCGACAATATCACCGGACCTGCCGGACGCAATCTGGCCCTGAACATCAATCTCACCGAGAAGCAAAAGGCCGCAACGACCAATCTCGTATTTTATGGTGTGCCGGGTGAAATCAAAATGTCCGTCGGCGAACGTGCCGGACGCACATGGATCGTTCCGCGCGCCGAGCTGAATAAGCTTTCCCTGATCTCGGATCCGGAGTTCCAGGGGCCTGTCGACCTGGAAGTGGAACTACAGAACAGTAATACGTCAATCAGCGAACGGGCAAAACTCGCCGTCAACATCGGACCGTTTTCGGAAACAATCGTCGCTGAAGCGGGCGAAACCCGAAATGTTATTCGCGGAACCTCCGTCGTCGTTGCCAATCAGGTCAACAAACCCAACAATCAGCAAGCCGTTCTCGGAGAAAATGCCAAATCTCTGGCCAATGTAAAACCGGTGCGAAGCCAGCCGAGACGCATTTCCCCGGCTCTCGAAAGCGGCCTGCTGAAACGTGGCAAGGACTTCATGAGCGTCGGCGACTTCGCCAGCGCCCGTCTCGCCTTTGAACATCTGGCTGCAAGTGGTCATGCAGGTGGTGCTGTCGCGCTGGCGGAAACCTTCGATCCGCAATTCCTGGTCGCCAATGAAGCGAGGGGATTGCAGGGAGATATCGAACAGGCACTGAAATGGTATCGCCACGCCGTCAGTCTCGGCCATGAAGAAGCCATGTCCCGGGTTCGGGAACTGGAACTGGAGCTGCAATAAGTCAGCTTGACGGTACCAAAAAGCTAGAATTCAGTTTGGGCACGATTCGACGCCCGTTCCGGAAAATACCGGGGCGGGCGTTTTGATATTCGGCCAGCCGGTCAGGGTACCGCATGCGAGATCGCCCAATGAACCCAATCATTACAGCGCCTTAAGTAGTATTCACCAGACTATTAAGGAGATGTCGCAGATTTCCCGAACCGTGAAATCTAAATAATATGTCATTAATATATATTATATATACAGAATTGACTAGCTAGTTACAGGGTGCGGACAGATGCGACTGACACAGCAGCAATTCGACAAATTATGGATATCTCAATTTCGGAATTCGATCATCGACATTTCGCGCTTTTCAACGCCATACCTAGATTATTCCCTTCCCCACCGCATGAAACGATATTTGATGCGGGTTGGGCTGGCCGTGACGCTCTTTGGGTCATTAAGTGCTCCACTGGACGCTGCCGATTTCACCATTCAGGACGGTGAAACGCTGACCACGACCCAGACACTCAGCACAGGTGAAACCGGTATCGTCGAAGAAGGCGGCGCTTTGATTACTCACTCCGTCAAAACTATCGAACTACCGGCGTCGGCCACAGGAATAACCATCATCAATAGGGGACTTATCAGCAATACGGATGATGAACCTGCAATCGACGGACATAGCACCTCTGAATTCTCGCTCACGATCTGGGGAACAATTTCGTCGAACCTTCATCATTCCATAGATGCTGGCAACGTCACAAATCTAACCAACCACGGCACGATCAGCGCTAATGATACCAAAGGTATAAATATAGATAATCTGACAGGGGATTTTATCAACACCGGTACGATTGAAACTCCTTATGAAGCTGTCGACATAGAAAATTTTCCCGGAACATTTCTCAACAGTGGCACAATTTCTTCGTCACTCGGTGATGCTATTTTTATAGACGATACAATTTCCCAGTTTACCAATACCGGAACCATTAATGGTGCAGGATGGGGACTGGATACTTCTTCAGGCGATATTGTCGAAGGTTTCAATAGCGGGTTGATTGCGGGTGGACTAAGGGGAATTGAATCAACTGAAATTATGAGCTTCGTCAATTCCGGTACCATTCGTGGTGAAGCGGAATTTGGAATTCGGATGGATTTCGGTTCAATTGAAAACTCGGGTCTCATCGAGGGTAATATCGGTATTCAGGCAGATCGCGATACGGCCGGCGATGCGACGATCATCAATTCCGGAACAATCCGCTCAATGGACGGTCACACAGGCGTTGCCATCGACTTCCAGGGAACCGGCGATGACCTGCTCGATCTCCGCCGCGGCAGTATTATCGAGGGGCAGATCAATCTCGGCGCCGGCACGGATACGCTGAAGATCGATCCGACCCTGAAACTGCACTACACCTTCGACAGCCTGCCCGAGTTACTCTTAGGTGTCAGTGACAACATCTTCGCGACCCAGGGCACATCTGTGATGACCATCGGCAGCCCGGGGATCAGTGATACCCATGTCATCGTCGCCGACCTGAGCCGGGGAATCGGCAGCACCGTCGCCGCCCGCATGAGCGCACTCCGGCAACCCGGATCCCTGTCCCTTGCCGCCACCTCGGGCACACAGCCCAACTACCTCATGGGACCGGAAGAAAGCATGAAGGACCGCGAGAGCGCCGTGGCATACAGCCAATCTCGTCGGCAACTCTGGGCCGAGGCCTTCGGCAGCACCCAGAAGAAAAGCGCATCTGCCGCACAAATGGCCTTTTCACAAAAAACAGCCGGGATCGTTACCGGTATGGATGCTCCAGTCCATGACAGCCTGATCGTCGGCGGTTTCCTCGGCGCCGGTCGGTCCTACCTGACAACGGAGTATTATGAGAAATCCGAAACCGACAGTTTCTTCGGTGGCATCTACGGCACACTCGGCTCATCCCTCGGATCCATCGATCTCGTTCTCACCGCCGGCTGGTCCTCACTGGACGAGGAAAATCGGATCCTCAACAATCTCGCACCCGGCGGCGTCGAATATATTGAAACCGACAAGTCCAGCTGGTTCATTGCTCCGGAGATCGGCGTGAACCGGAACCTTCCCGGTCTCGGCCTGTCCGTCAGCCTCAGGGGGCGCTATATCGCCCAGTTCCATGAAGATTATACCCAGGGCGGTGCAATACTGATGCAGGTGCAGGAACGCACGGTGCAGCAGGTCTTCGGCCGTGCCGAGATCGCCCGCGCCTTTGCCTCGATCAATGATCTGGGATTAACGCAGCCTGTTCACGCCCTATGGCGGTGTCGATACCACCCACCTCCTCGATGGTGGCAGTCTCGACGTTACCATCCCCAGTCTTAATTCTACCATCATCGGCCCGGATCACCGGCTGGATCTGGCGGTGGAGGAAACGGAGATCTCCGCTTTTGCCGGAATGCGCATGGAAATCCAGCTGGATGACAATATGAACCTCAATGCCGAGGTCGAAACCCGTTTCTCCGATCAGCAGCGCCGCACGCTGTCTGCGAAAATCGGCGGCAAATGGCGGTTCTGATCGCCGGACCGACACCGGGAGTTTCAGTGAATTTGTAGCGTGAATATTTTTAAATCTATTTTATTCCAACGGTGATGAACATGCTGGCATATTTTAAACTTCCTACTGACTTTGCTCTGGACCGATTTAGCGGACGAAACGAATTAATACTGCCCACACTCAAACTCTTTTCAATTTTCTTTGCTGCGACAATGCTGACCATGCCCCCTTCTCCGGCAGCGGATTTTACAATTACCGACGGTCAAACGGTGACAAGTTCCCAGATACTGGACACGGACGAAACAGGCATTGTCGAAGAGGGCGGCACGATTATTACGGGACCTGACGCAGCCATTGAAATCAATGCCGGTGCGACAGGGGTCCGGATTGTCAACAGAGGTACGATTCGAACGACCCAGGATACCTATGC
>JBPCWG010000132.1:0-12405 GCA_051009705.1 Methyloligellaceae bacterium
CGGAAAATGGCGGTGTCACTGGAATGAAGGTGATGATTATGAATTTGTCGACGCCGGGCCCTGCGATGTCGTCTCCTTTCCTCCCGGTGTCATGCGGCGATTTTCCTGCCTCGAGGCTCCCGAGGGCGAGTCCGAAGCCGTGATGCTATTTGTGATCGGAGGACAGAATCCACGGGCGGAATACTCAGAGGACGCCCTGAATATAATCGAGGATTTTGACTCGAAAAATAACGCGTAAGACTTACGGTATCGTTTGAGCTACAGTTTGAGCTTCGTTCTGAACTTCAGTCTGAACTTCAGTCTGAGCTTCTGCGGGACACAATTGTGCCGGAGACCGGATGTGTCCCTCAAATATTAAGCCGTCGGAAAAAGCTGGTCGCTCAACACAATTATCGACAGGTGAATTAAGGGGGTGCCACGCCTTGTCTTCATGACCGGATTGAAAATCAAGACCAGTTGTTAAACGCGCCAGTTCAACAGTTTCCTCTCAATGAGCCCGATTACCGCGCTGACGATCACACCGAGCAAAGAAAGAATGACAACGCCAACAAACAATCTCTCCAGGTCATATAAAGAACCGGCCTCCAATATATAAGCGCCAATTCCATGTTCGGCTCCGAGCATTTCCGCTGCGACCAGCAAAATTATCGCAATGGCGAGACTGATGCGAAGTCCGGACAAGATCCCGGGCATGGCCCCCGGCAAAATAATTTTCCGGACAATAGAAAGCCAGGAGAGATTAAAACTCTGGCCCATTCTTATGAGTGTACGATCAACATTATCGACCGCCCCGAATGTCGCAACAACAGTCGGCGTGAATGTGCCGAACGCAATTAATGCGTATTTCGATCCTTCATCGATACCGAACCAGATCACGAACAGGGGTAGCAAGGCAATTTTTGGAATTGGAAAGATTGCCGCAACCAGAGGAACCAGACCGGCCCGTATCAAGGAAAACAATCCGATAAGAATTCCGACACCTATGCCCAGGCTCACACCCAATGCGGCACCGACGACAAGGCGTGTCAGTGATGGCAAGAGATGTTTCCACAACAGACCTGAGCGATAAAGTTCAACGAAAGTCGCCAGAACATCCGAAGGTATGGGCATTGTCAGCGCTGAAATCACACCGGTCCGAGTTCCGATTTCGGCGATTGCGATCAATACAACGAATACAACAGCGCCGACCCAATAGCGGTTTTCCGGGGCGAAGCCGCCGCCGCGGAAGTCGACTTTTCTTACCTGCCTGTTTCGGCTTTTCTCAGACATTGATCAGTTCCGCATCCGCCGCCCGGGCTTCCTCCCGCATCAGTTCCCAGAGATGTTTTTGATGACCCTCCAGTTCCGGATCACCAAGGATACGTTCTGCCGGCGGTTTCTCGATGGAGATTATCTCCCGGATTTGCCCCGGGCGCTTGGATAGTACGACGATGGAGTGACCGAGCCGCACGGCTTCATGAAGATTATGTGTGACATAAACGGCCGTGAACGGCTGTCGGGTCCACAAATTGACGAGATCATCCATGAGGAGTTCCCGTGTCTGACTATCCAGAGCTGACAAGGGTTCATCCATCAGCATAACTGCCGGCCTGACAGCGAGTGCACGGGAAATTGCAACCCGCTGCTTCATACCACCGGAAAGCTGTTTGGGTAGCGCATTTCGGAAATCCGCTAAATTGGTACGCTCCAGGACATCGGCGATGATCTCTTGAGATTGCCGGGTTGTGATTCCGTGGTCTTCCAGAACCAGGCTGACATTACCCTCCACCGTCCTCCAGGGAAGGAGGGCAAAATCCTGAAAAATAAATGTCAGGGGATTGAGGCAATCTGCCGGGGGCTCTCCAACCTGGAGGATTTCCCCGGCAGAAGGTTGCTCCAGACCGCCAACCAGTCGCAGCAATGTCGACTTGCCGCAACCGGAAGGGCCAATTATGCAGACAATTTTGCCCGAAGGAATTTCCAGGTTGATGTCCCGGAGAACATCAAGCTCGCCAAATCCGTGACTGACTTTGGAAATACTCAGATCCATAAAGCTGGCCGATCCTGACGCCTGCATGTTGTGGTACGGGCCATCACAGCATGGGAAAGCCGAAGTCATCGAATGGCTTCGGCCTTACAATTCGTTGAGTTATAAACCTGACCAAAGGTTCTACAAAGTCTTGACGAAACTGGTATCGACCAGGTTCTCAAGTTTTGTATTTGCATCTACGAGCCCTTCCGACTTGAACCAGTCCAACTGATCCTTGATAGATGCAACATTCATCGCTGCACCTGCATTCAGGCGCATTGAACCGTTAATGATCGAAGGTGCCGCCTTTTCCCGGGGACGGGAAGTGTATACATACTTATGGATCAGGTCGACCATCTCACTTTGTGCTGCATCACCTTTCGATTTGTCGACCATGGCTGCGTTATAATCGGCAACGCCTTTCGCAAATGCCGCCAGGAAATTTTTCGTCAGCTCTTTTTCATTCGCCGCATTTTTGCTTGAGGTAAACACTGTCGTGACCTGGTAGTTGGGCAGATAATCAGCGACATCCCCGATAATATGGACCGCACCGGACTTAGCCAGCGGCTTGGCGATATGAGGTACAATTGACCAGGAATCGATCTGTCCGGACTTCAGTGCGCCAATAATCGCGCCAACTTTTTGCAGGGGTTTAAATTTGAGTGAAACCCCTTCTTTTTTGGCAATTTTCGACCCCATATAGTGGAATGAAGATCCTGCTGTTGTCATGCCGAAGACTTTGCCGTCAAGTGCCGAAGCTTTCGTCGCACCAGCTTTGAATGCCGCATCGGACACAAGAATTTTCTGACCATCGATACCCTTTTCCTCGGACAGAGCCCCTCCGATGACTTTAATTGCACCTTTGTTGGCCAATGAAACCAATCCGCCGGAAATGGCGGTCACGGCATAATCGATGTCGCCAGAAGCGATGGCGACAGCCATGGGCTGGGCTGCCTGAAAAAACTTCAATTCAACATCAAGCCCGGCTTCGGAGAAATAGCCACGTTCAAAGGCGACAAAACTGCCGGAGTGACTTGTGAACCTCAGGGCCCCGACCTTAATCTTTTTGTTCTGAGCGAAAGAGGGTGTGGTTAGAGATGAGGCAGCGACAGTGCTCCCCATCATTGCAAGAATTTTCCGGCGATCAATCGTTATCATGGTATCCTCCCAAATTGTCATTCATCGCAATTTACTGTCATTGAAGTTTTCCACGCTGTTCCTGTTTCAGCACTTCAGGAACAGACCTTAAACATGTCACTAAGTGATATTCTCTTTTTTCAATTCTGTACACAAAATGTTCGAATCTCCGGAAGATCGATTTGAAGCTTCCCGGCCTGTTTTTTCAAAAATCGATTGCTGCAGAAGATTCTCCGTTTGAGAAAGATGGGCCCAATGAGTAACGATCCATGACTTGGAAGACCTGCGCGCAACTTGTATAAAGCAGGATCAGGATATCGCCGGGCAAGACTGATTTTCGTCTCGAACAAGGTGATATCACGACGCGGTTCCCGGTGGGATCAAATGCAATATCGATACGTCCTTCGAACGATCTGAATTCAAAACGACCAATAACGAGTATGACCAAAGCCCCAAAGTTCACACTGCGATTTGAAAAAAATGACGATATGCCTGATGGTGATGATCGTCTTTTCAGTGAATCGTTCGTCACAAATCATGCCCCCATAGAAAAGGTTGTCACCCGACTTCTCGACAAGCTCACCGGAAATATTATTGAGGTCGCCAGTGGAACGGGCCAGCATGCGGTTAATCTGGCACAACAACTTCCTCAACTGACATGGTGGCCGTCCGATATTCAAGATCATCACATAGAAAGCATTGCGGCCTGGCAGCAGCAATCAGGATTATCGAATCTGAAACCGCCAATATGTCTTGATGTCACTCAAGAAAATTGGGGGCTGGAGGCTCAGGATCACGCCCCATCAGATAATATAGTCGCTGTTGTCTGTTCAAACCTGCTCCATATCGCTCCCTGGAAAGTTAGCCAGGGACTGATTGCCGGTGCGGGAAAATATTTACAGCCAAATGGATTTCTCATGATCTATGGCGCGTTCTCGGTAGACGGGTCCCATGTCTCGCAAAGCAATGTTGCTTTTGACAGATCTCTCAAAAATCAAAACCCGGAATTCGGTGTGCGCGATACGGTAGAAATACAAAACGAAGCTGAAAAGTTCGGTTTAATTCTTTCAGAACTCACGCCAATGCCCTCGAATAATTTTATGCTGACCCTTCAGAAGCAATTTTGAAATCGATATTTTGTGAGCCGGTGACAGCTGGTTCAAGTTTTTACAAATGAAGACATTCATCTCACTTATGATCATGTTTCTCGCTCTCGGCGGAATGATATTCGGCGGATTGCTGATTGCTTTTGCCTATTACATTTTCAGTCTGCCGACGAGCCTCTGGCAGGAAAACGGCTATCGGTATCTGGACCAAAGCCAGGGCGCTCCCGTGTATTTTTCCTCAATGACCCCCTTTTTGTTTTCAATTCTTGGCATTTCTTTCATCTTGTTCTGCGGATTTGCATTTGTTAGAGCCAATCAATTCATGCGCATTGACAACTTCCGTGAGGAGTCGGAGATACGCTGATCCCTGTCCAGACCATTCAAATTCATCATCACAATTGAAGACAATGGAGGCAGAGCGACTTAAGGCTTGGAAATTGCTTGCAATTATTATCGAATCTGTTGAATTGAAGTCACAATTCTCAATAATTGGGAAGCGTCCCAAACCGGTGTTCTGGAAGTAAAATTCGGCAGAAAAGCAAGACTTTGAAAATCTGCCGTTGATTCCCGGGAAACAGGCGGCACGACAGATTGTCCTATCTCTGAAGTTTTTAGAGAATTCGTTTTCAAAGTGGTATACAAGTCTGCGCTAACGAATCATCGATAAAAACCTTGAATGGCACAAATCGCTCAAAAATCCGCCAAATCGGCTTCGCCCTACAGGATCTTTGCGGACAAGCAAAAAGTCACGCGCACAGATGATCTTCTGACATCCCAGTATTCGATATCAGAAGTGATGCGCCGAATTTGGATTGAGCACCTGCTCCCGCGTCGTCGCTACCTGGTTATAGCCGGCATCGCCATGATCGTATCTGCGGGAACCACCGGACTCGTTCCAATCATAATCCAGCAGGTTGCTGATGAGATTTTCATCCGGGGCAATCAAAACCTCGTTTATCTGCTGACGATTGCCGTGCTGGTCATAACTGTTTTGAAAACCGTCTCTGAATTTGTTTCCAAGGTCACCTTGAATTTTCTCGGCAATCGATTTGTCGCCGATATGCGAATTCAGATGTTCAAAAAACTGATCTATGCGGATTTGAGCTGGATCGAAGGCATTAATTCCGGCCGTTTTGTATCCGGATTTCTGACGGACGCCGTACTCCTGCAGAATACGGCCAGTCGGGCCATGATCGCCTTAGGCGAGAATCTCCTGAAGGTCATCGTTCTCGCCGTGACAATGTTTGTGCTGGATTGGCGTCTCGCCTCGTTCATTATGTTGACGATGCCCATTGGTTTGTTCCTGTTGGCGAAACAGAGCAAAAGAACTCGCAAATCAACCAAGCAAACTCTTCAGGAAACAGGCGATTTATCCACCCTGGTAACCCAGGCCCTTCGCAGCGCCCGCGTTGTCCATGCCTATGGGCAGAACGAAGCCGAAATCGAAAGAACATCCAAGGTTATCGGCCGGGCTCTTGAATTTCAGATGCGCGGTGTCCGGGCAAAGGCACTGGCAAGCCCCATTGCAGAGCTGATGACGGGTATCGGATTTGCCCTGGTGATTTTGTTTGTCGGATCAATCAAAGATTCCCAGACCATGTCACTTGGACACTTCATGGGATTCATGGCCGCAGCGATGCTGATGTTCCAACCCCTTCGTACTCTCGCGACTCTGCATACGGCCCTGGCGGAAGGTGCAGCAGCAGCCAGCCGGGTTTTTGGAATCATTGACCGCGAATCCGAATTGAAGGAAGAACCGGATGCCCAAAGTCTCAGGATCGACAATGGGAATATTGTTTTTGAAGATGTCAGCTTTGCCTACGATGAGGATAACCCGGTCCTCAAGAGATTGAGACTGGAGGTTCCCGCCGGTAAAACGGTTGCTCTCGTTGGCCCCTCGGGAGCCGGCAAGAGTACGGTATTGAATCTCGTAATGCGCTTTTTTGAACCAGCTTCGGGCCGGGTACTTATCGATGATCAGGACATAAGCGGTGTTCGCTTCGACAGCCTGCGGGAAGCCATTGCACTTGTCACTCAGGACCCCATTCTCTTTGACGACTCTATTCGGGCGAATATTTCTTACGGTAATCCCGACGCCTCGAATGAGGAAATTGAAGCCGCCGCAAAAGCTGCAGCGGCCCACGACTTTATCATGACCTTGCCAAACGGGTACGACACTTCGGTCAAGGAAGCCGGCAACGCTTTGTCCGGAGGCGAACGTCAAAGGATTGCCATAGCCCGGGCGCTGCTTAAAGATTCGCCAATACTGCTTCTTGATGAACCAACGAGTTCACTGGACAGCAAGTCGGAATCGAAGGTTCAGGATGCCTTAAAGCGTCTTATGGAAGGTCGAACGGTCCTTATGATCGCTCACAGACTGGCAACGGTTCGTCATGCGGATATCATCTATGTTCTGCAAAATGGTGAGATTATTCAGTCCGGAAGTCACGATGAACTCATCGCAACCGAAGGGCTCTATTCTGAACTATACCGAACCCAGGTCCTGACCCAAACTGTGATTTGACAGACCAATTGCACCGGAATTGGCATAACAGCTAGTCATCCAGGGCTTTCTCCGCGGAGCGGATAATGGACGCGGTATCCAGGCCATTGTGACGGTAGAGTTCGGATACGGAACCTGTTTGTCCAAAGTGCTCGACACCAAGTGGAATTGTGCGATGTCCGGCGACAGCGCCCAGCCAGGATAGCGTGGCTGGATGACCGTCAATTACAGTCAGAATTGTGCAATAATTGGGTAGTTGCCCCAATAGTTTTTCGATATGACTGCTGGCCTCCCTGTTACCACGGCTTCGATCTCTTTGTGCCGCAGTCCAGCCGGCGTTCAGACGGTCTGCGGATGTTACGGCCAGTACGCCAAGATCGCGGCGAACCTGTCCGAGTTCACCAGCAGCCATCAAGGCTTCCGGCGCGACGGCTCCCTGATAGGCAATAACCAGTTCACAATTCGGACCTGGCTCACGCCACCAGTAGGCTCCGTCTATGGTCCCCTGTTTAAAGGCGTCGCCGGCGCGCGCTCCCGGCTGTTCACGGGGACGAGTGCTCAGGAGCA
The DNA here is from genome assembly GCA_051009705.1 of Methyloligellaceae bacterium. GTDB lineage: Bacteria > Pseudomonadota > Alphaproteobacteria > Rhizobiales > CAYWUX01 > JANQOC01. The sequence goes on from JBPCWG010000132.1 coordinate 7,322, forward strand.
AATAGACTGAACCACCGGTTTCATCCCGCAGCCAGGTTCGCTCATCCGGGTCGTTGCCGCCATCCCGCTGAAGATAGTTGAAAGCCCAATTCAGGATTACACCTAATTCATCGATAAAGGCAGGCTCGAATGCGGCCAGGCCATCCTGTGAAATACCAATGAGCGGCGTGCCGATTGACTGATGCGCCCCGCCTTCCGGTGCCAGTGTAATTCCCGAAGGCGTACCGGCAATTACAAACCGGGCATCCTGATAGCAGGCATAATTCAGCGCATCGAGACCTCTGGCAATAAAAGGATCGTAGACGGTCCCGATGGGGATAACACGTTTGCCAAAAAGCGAGTGTGAAAGACCGGCGGCACTCAGGAGCAAAAACAGGTTCATTTCTGCAATACCGAGTTCGATATGTTGCCCTTCCGGCGCAAACTCCCATTTCTGTGCCGAGATAATTTTTTCCAACTGGAAAGTGTCGTCTACTTCCTGGCGGCTGAACAGCTTGCGACGGTTCACCCAGGCACCAAGATTGGTGGATACTGTGACATCGGGTGATGTCGTCAGCAGCCGCTGGGAAAATTCACTGTCCTGTTTCGCGATATTGTCGAGAAACTTTCCAAACCCGGCCTGGGTCGACAGCCTTTTATCCGACAGCGGTTCGATATTGGGAACGGCAATAATAGCAGCCTGATGGCGCCGACGCCCTTTCTGAAAAAACGGCACCGTCTCCAGAAATGACTGAAGAGCTGCCGTGTCGGCCACACCGGCAAATCTCTCCCATTCATTTCCCTCCGGCACACCCATATGACTTTGCCAGGATTTCATCTGTGACGGATTCATCAGTCCCGCATGATTGTCCTTATGTCCCGCAAGAGGGGTCCCCCAGCCCTTTATCGTATAGGCGAGGAAACAAGTGGGCTTGTCGTCACCGACTTCGGAAAAAGCCCGGGAAAGCGTCGCGACGCAATTGCCCCCGAGATTTTCCATCAGGGCTGCAAGCTCTACATCGGAACGGCGCCCGATCAGGTCGGAAACCGCTCCCTGGTCACCAATGTCATCCAGTAACCGCTGGCGCCAAACGGCGCCTCCCTGAAAAGTCAAGGCTGAATAGAGCTGGTTGGGGCACTGGTCGATCCACTTCTTAAGCGCATCACCCCCAGGCTCGGAAAAAGCGCTCATCTGAAGCTGTCCGTACTTTAACGTAACAACTTCCCAGCCGAACACGCGGAAGATATTTTCTATGCGCTCCCACAACCCCTCATGCACAACACCATCGAGCGATTGCCGGTTGTAGTCGATAATCCACCAGCAATTGCGCAGATCATGCTTCCACCCTTCCTGCAGAGTTTCATAGATATTACCTTCGTCAAGTTCCGCATCGCCGACAAGGGCAATCATCCGGCCCAAATCCAGGTCGGCACCCCAGGGCTTGACCTTGATGAAATCCTGGACCATGGATGCGAAAGCCGTTATTCCCACACCCAGTCCGACAGAACCGGTCGAAAAATCCACGTCATCGGGATCTTTTGTTCTCGATGGATAAGATTGAACTCCTCCATAACCTCGAAAATTCTTGATTGATTCCAGCTCCAGATTGCCCATGAGGTAGTGCATGGCATGAAACACTGGCGAGGCATGAGGTTTTACGGCTACGCGATCCTCAGGTCTCAAGACAGAGAAGTACAGGGCTGTCAGAATGGAAACCATCGAGGCAGAAGAAGCCTGGTGTCCGCCAACTTTCACGCCGTCATTGGTTTCCCGCAAATGATTAGCATTGTGGATCATCCAGTGAGACAACCAAAGCAAGCGCTTTTCTATAATTTTTAGAATTTCAGAATTCGACTTCATAACTCGTCAGGTCCGCGTTGAGGAGAATTCCCTGAGCTATCGCTAGGCTGTTATCGGCTCAAATTCAATCGATAAATCAACAATAATCCTGAAGCGTTGAGCAAAGCCCGGCGGATGAAAGCTTTCAGAGGGCCTGCTCAAGATGAACGGTCAAAATGAGAACTCAGTTTTTTATAATGGTTTTTTCCATCTTTATCCGGTTCAGGTGGATTCCAGATCGTTCAACTCTCTGTTCTTCGATGGCCTCAAAGCCGACCCCTTTGAACGCCGGCTCAGCAATCAAACTTGCATTTGTCACAAGCACCGGCATTCGTTCTTTCAATGCAAAATTCTCTAACTCTTCAAATATTTCCCTGAACAGACCCTGTCCCTGAAAATCGGGATGGATGAACGCATAGTCAATTAAACCCGCACCTGTCAGACTCATAAATCCGACAACGGAATTTTTGCGCTTTCCTGTAAATACCGTTTGACGTGACAGGCTTTCTGACCATTCTGAAAAGTTCAGAAAAGAACTTTTCCAGGCTAGTTTTTGCTCATCTGAATAGTATTCCCTGATCCCCTCGATCGCTTGTATGGCAATCTCTCTCAATCTCTGGGTTTCTCGATAAGACAATTTACCCCCGAATGATCTGTTACAAAGCCGGCCATCAAATGAACGAGAAGGATTACCGGCAGTTCCTACGCTTTATTCGGTTATGGGACAATCGCAATTTCGAGTTCATACCCACCGAATGGTTTTCAATCCCCGGTATTTTTAACCGCCGTCCAAGTCGTTTTTTGTTGTGTCCCCCTTGACGACAGCCTAATAAGTGCATATACACTTAATGTGCCGGAGTGTTGCAAACCAAGCGGATTGTTATCATGGATGTCATTAGCTTTGAAAACTGCACCTGTTTTAACCTACGCAAGGCCGCACGGGTCGTTACACAGGTTTATGATGAAGCGTTAAAGCCCGCCGGTCTGCGGGCAACGCAGTTCTCGCTCCTGGCCATGATAAGCGGCATGGGGCCTATTACCATTACCCAGCTTTCAAAACAGATGGTCATGGACCGAACAACTCTCACGCGTAATCTCAAACCTCTGATATCGCTAGACTATGTGCGCATGGCCGTTGGCGAAGACAGGCGCCAGCGATCTGTTGAGCTAACGCCGGAGGGTCACAATTGCCTTGAGAAAGCAACATCCCTATGGGCGGATGTCCAAAAGGATGTTGCTGCCAGTCTGGGATCGAAGAAATGGAATGATCTAATGAAAAGCCTCGGTGATGCAATTGATACCGCACAAGATCAGATTTGACTAATTTTGACTATTTACGTGTATATACACTCAATAAAGAAAGGAATGAAGATGTTTAAAAATTCTGATTTGACATTCAACAAGAGAGACCGAGTCCTCGGTTTGGTATTATTCTCAATGGCTCTGGGATTGGCGAGTCTGCTGCCGACCCAACAGGCACATTCTGCAGAGCAAGAACAGTCGAGGAACCAACAAATCGGCAATTTTGTGCCCCCGAGGGGTTGGCAACCACCGCCCCTCAATCCCAAGGGCGTTCAACTGCAAACAAAGAAAATCGGCTCCGGAGTTTATGCTCTCCTGTCCAACAAGCCTCCGGTGGATAACAGCGGATTTATCGTCGGTCGCGATGGTGTCCTGGTAATCGACTCTCATATCAACGGAAGAATGGCTCAACAGATTATTAATGCCGTTCGTAATGTATCGGACAAGCCGATTATCTATCTGGTGAACACCAATGCCCATGGTGATCACACATTCGGCAATCATGCCTTTCCGGAAAGCACATTGATTGTCGCGCACAAACACACGGCGCGCGACATGCGTCATTTCGATAAAGAAAAAGCCCTGATGCTCCTGGCTGTTGGCGGAGATCACAGCGTACTCGAAGATGTGCAGCTACGGTTACCGGACATCGTCTTTGAGCGGTCGATGACAATTGATCTTGGAGATCGAGTTGTGGAACTGCATCACTTTGGACACGGCAATACGCCCGGTGACACGGTTGTTTACGAACCCGTGACAAAGACGGCCTGGACCGGAAATCTCGTACTGGGACAACAGTCCATTCCCTGGGCAATTGAAGGGCAGGCACAGTCTTATCTGGAAACACTTGCTAAAATGGCCGCTCGTCTCGACATCAAAACCATCATTCCGGGTCATGTACTGACAACCACAGGAGCGGAGCTCGAAAATCAGCTAAGCTATTTGAGCAACCACATCCAGACGATCAAGTCAGCCATTCGCTCCGGCAAGAACCTGGAGCAGACATTGGCGAGCTATCCGCTCCCGGAAGTTTTTCTTCCTCAAAAAAATTCCGCTCTCGCTGCTGCTCGCCCGCTAATGCAGGGATTTCACAGGTGGAACGTAAAGAAGACCTATCTGGAACTCAAAAAACAAGCCAGAGTGCTGAAATAGCTGTACTCAGAATCGAAAACAAACCTGACTTTACCAGCCGGATTGAAAAGAAGAGGGAATCGAGTTTCCCTCTTCTTTGACAGTTTTAACAGAACAACTAATCGATAATTTTATACAGACGTTCGTCATAGAGACTACCGGTCAAAGGGTTCAATACGAACAGGGCGTCCGAATTGACACCGCTTCCCGGTTTAATACCAGACAAGGCATCCCGAAAATTTTTGACATCGGCGGTCACCTGGTGAGCGGCACGTTCCCCTTCTGAATTCCATTGCTCGACGACAGTCATATGGTTGGATCGATTGGATTGTGTCAGGACGTCAAACCGGACAACACCTTTGTGCGATTGGCTGGCTTTCGCAAGTTGCTCGACCAACGCATTACCACAAGGTCCTTTTTCATCAACCTGACGTTTACAGGGTGCAAATTGCTCCGGCGGAATTATATCGACATGGGTGATGACATAGACCAATGAGGCATTGCCCGCAGCGATTTTTGACGGGTCAGCAGCAACCAACCCAACATGAGGACGTTCATCATAAGGATTGTAGAGGAGCGGTTGCAGGGATTTTCTGTAATCAACAGTATGGGCGGCTTTTGCATGATTGTTTCGGGCTTCCGGTGTTGACCATGCCTCAAGCACGACAAAATGATTTTTGCGGCCAATACGTTGCAGGGACTCGAACCTCAGATTACCGTCTTCCGATTTACTCTTGGCCGTCTGCTTTTTTATCAGGTCTGCAGCTTTTGCTTCCATACCCAGCGCGACTTCGACATAAGAAACGATGAATGTCGGTTTGTCCGAAAGTAC
>JBPCWG010000133.1:0-2715 GCA_051009705.1 Methyloligellaceae bacterium
AACCGGATTTGTCCGCCGCAACGAGTGAGCCTGTGAGGATCAGTCCCTTGACCTGCGGGGACGAAGTTCTGAGTGCGATATTTGCGGCCGAAACCGTTCCCCGGCTCGTTCCGACAATCACCATGGGGGGATTGCTCAGACTCTGCACACGGTCCACCACCTTCTGCAAATCTTGCGCATGTTCCCCGGAGATCCGAAAGCCGCCGGAAATGCCGGTTTTGGTGTGCCGGTCCTTGGGGGCATCCACAAGAGCGGTCAGATACCCGTGTTTGGCGAACAGGGAACGGCTGCGCACCAGGAAGTTATTTTTTTTTGATTTGATCTGCCCCTTGCCGGATATTTTCAATACGCCATTCCCCCCGGCAAGCAGAAGAATATTCGCTTTCGCTTGCTGTGGATCTCCCGAAACCAGAGTTCTGAGTTTTGCCCCGCTGGTCGCGCTTACCTGCAGGACGAACTCATCGGTCTGTGCCTGCGCGTTTTGCTCCCAGGTTGGGACGGCGACAAAGATCGCTGCACCCAGAACAAATCGCTGGAGAGTTGTAAGTCTAATTTTTCGCGGGTCAGGCATTCTGGGTCTGCATTTGTTGTGTCGGCAGGGTCCGCGGCAGGGCATAGACGGCAGCAAGGATCACGAAAGCGGTGGCAGCCAGAATGTAAAACAGCGTGTCAAAGCCCCAATTGTCATAAACAAAGGCAATCAGGGGCAGGGTCACGGCCAGGACTGTGAAGCTGACGACATAGCGAATACCGTAGATCCGCGCCCGCGCCGGTCCGCTTGCCATTTTGCTGATCATGAAGTCGTTGATGGGAATTTGCCCGAACGCACCGATCATGAACCCGAGGGCGACCGCAAGCGCCAGCCCGTCGGTCTGCGTCGGCATGAGGGAGAAAAAGCAGAGCTGAATGGCGGCCATGGTCATGAATATGCGTCTCGGTCCAAATTTGTCCAGCAGGCTGCCGACCACCAATTGTGCCGTGGACGCAACCGCGAACACGATAAAGGCCAGTCCGCCGATCATGCTGGCGACAAGTTCTTTCTGGGACGTATCGTTATTCTGGAAAAGAAACGACAATTGTTCCGCCAGCCCCTGAAGGCGTTCGTCGAAAATTTTGGGCAGGGCAAATGTCGTTGATTGAAAAATGATCGACGACACCGCCGTCGTCAGGAATACAATCGCCGACACGCGGATCAGCAGATTGCGGTTCGAGGCCGTGGACGATGCCGAGTTTGCCCCTTGCTTGAGTTGTTTGAGCTCCCTGTCTTCCGTCAAAAGGGTTTCCCGCCGGAGCAGTCCATAGACAATGCCGACGCAGATCGAGAACAGGCCGGGAATGACGAAGGCCATACGCCAGCCGCTGTGATCTATCAGGAATCCGGTGATCAGTGCCGCACTTGCGACCCCGAGATTGCCCCAGACGCCATTGGCTGCGAGGCGTATGCCGGTGTTTCGCCATTTGAGGGTAACGATCGCCAGTCCGACCGGATGGTAAATGGCGGCGAACATGCCGATTACGAACAGGCCGATTCCCAGTTCCAGGGGCGTGCGCACAAGACTGGTCGCCAGTGAAGCCAGGCCGATACCGACAAAGAAAACCACCATCATGCCGTCCCGGCTCCATTTGTCGGCGAGCCAGCCCGCTGGAAGGGCAAAAACACCGAACGCAAAAAAGCCCGGCGTGGCATAGACCAGTAGCTCTGCATAGCTCAGTCCCCATTCCCGATGCAGGGCCAGGGCTGCCACGGTCGCGAAGATCAGAGTGAACAAATGATCGAGGAAGTGTCCGAAATTCAACAGCAGAAAATACAGGTTGTCCCGGTTCATGTGTTCAATTCCTCGCGTTTACGCATTCGGATTGTGCAACATATCATTTTTGCTCTGTCTTCCTTAAACTGACATGATTGTTCAGTAAAGGCAGCTGCAAAGCGCGGCAAACAGAAAGAACAGAGACGGACTGAGGAGTGTACAATGTCCCATCGCGGAAAGATATGGTGGAATGAGCTGAACACCTGGGAAACGGCGTCGGCCAAGGAATTCTACGCCCGAACCATGGGGTGGACATATGAAGAAATTCCCCCGGCCAATGATGAACTGGAACCCTACTGGATCGCCAACCGGGACGGTCAGCGGATCTGTGGAATATTTGCCCTGAGATCTCCGAGCTTTGATGGCATCTCGTCCCACTGGTTCACTTACCTGGCAGTTGATGACCTCGACAAGGAGATTGAAAACGCCCTTGCCGCCGGAGGATCTGTTTCACGAGAAAAAATCACTATCCCCGGCTATGGCACATTCGCTGTAATCATGGATTCGACAAAGGCCGGTTTCGGGATGATCCAGCCGGATGTTCAGGCAGCTACGGGCTGTTAATTTTACGGTCAGGCTTTGGCGGCCGGCGATGCGGCGCTGATTTTTTTGTAAATATGCACGAAGTAGGCTGTTGCGAACAACGGGATGAAAAAGTTGACAATCGGCACGAGTGACAGCAGGGCCGGAATAAGACCAGCGAGAAACAGGCGTCCGGACCGGGATTTGCGAATGGCTTTGGCTTCCTTGCGATTATGATGGCGCAGCGCGATCATATTGAAAAATTCACGGCTCAGGAGATAGCCATTGGCGATGACCATCAGGATGGCCCCGAACCCGAAGAACAGGGTCGGCAACAGCAGCAGATTGACAATCAACACCAGGATGCCGAATTGCAAACCGGTTA
>JBPCWG010000134.1:0-2964 GCA_051009705.1 Methyloligellaceae bacterium
CTCTTGTGCGTCGTGTGATTGCGGAACATAGCGCCGATAGGGAACCTCCCTGTCGTTTCTGGCCGGATCTGTGAAAATCCCATCATCAGAAAGGACTTTGTATGTCCCGGGCAGAAAATAATGTTCACTCGCCCATGCGTTCCCCACAAATAACAGGCTAGCAACGACAGCAACAATCCTGTTTCTCATGGCCAGCATCTGATGGTTCCTTGTCTTCGACGCATTCTCAAATTCCCGCGTGTCGCTGGAACGGTTGCAGAAACGCAAGTAACATTTCGCACAGAACTTATACGCCACTCCCCTAACAATCCGTCGCATTTGAGCGATCAAATTCTTTAGTTGATCAAGATCAAAGCGCGATATCACCCTGCGTACTAATCTGAACTCAGTATCGACCGGCAAAGCCACGAGAAAGGGATTGAACCATGTATAAGAAAATTCTCACGGCCATAGATGGATCCGAATTAAGCGAAAAAGCTCTGGATAAAGGGCTTGAGTTAGCGAAGAATCTGAATGCACAGGTTACCCTGCTGACAGTTACCGAGTTGTGGTCTGCAAAAACAATCGCAAGCCAGTATGATGCAGGTGTTGCCGCTCCGATTGAACAATATGAAGCCGTCGAAGCCAAATGGGCCAAGTCTGTTTTGAATAAGGCTGCGGAGAAAGCAAAAGCTTTGGGCGTCGAGACCAATATTGTCCATGTCTCCGATCAGCATCCCGCCGAAGGCATTCTTGAAGCGGCGAAGAACAACGATATTGATTTGATTGTCATGGCATCGCACGGCCACCGCGGCCTGAAAAAAATAATGCTCGGGAGTGTCGCCCAGGAGGTTCTGGCGCATAGCAAGATCCCTGTTCTCGTTTTCAAATGATCGGTCTTAACAGTTTCCTGTTCTGACCTGTTGTGAATTCAAACCCATAATTTGTGATACCCAATGCTAAAGATTTCTGTACTCCTGGTTGTATTCGCCGTTGTATTTCTATTTCCCATCGCCCCCTCGGGAGCGCAGGAAATGGGAAGTCCAGCGGCAGGTGAAGCCTACGCGAAACGGATCTGCATCGAATGTCATGGAATATCAGATAAGGTGGAAATGTCTCCAAATTTAACGGCACCGAGTTTCAAGGAGATTGCGGACACCCGGGGAATGACAAGACAGGCTTTGCTGGTATGGTTTCGCACTCCGCATCCAACCATGCCCAACCTCGTACTCGAAATGCAGAACGAAGAAGATATCATCGCCTATATCCTGTCATTGAAAAAAACAGATGAGTGAACTAGATCGGGATCCGACACGGGCTGGAACCCAGCAGAAACTTTCAAGAAGGCTGACACTTCCCTTGCTCGTGCTCTATGGCCTTGGCGTAACCATCGGGGCCGGAATTTATGTCCTTATCGGCGCAACGGCCGGTCGGGCGGGAATTCATGCACCCCTGGCATTTCTTCTCGCAGCGGCAGTTATGGGACCGACATGCGCCTCATTTGCCGAACTGACATGTCGTCTACCGGTCAGCGCTGGAGAAGCAGCGTTCGTCAAGCGAGGTTTCCGATCCGATATGCTTTCGGTGATCGTGGGTCTCATGGTCATCTCGGTGGGGAGTATATCAGCCGCCGCCATTGCGGTGGGAAGCGCCGGTTATATCCGGGTCTTTTTTGATCTTCCGACAGAGACAATTGCATTCCTGGTGATTCTGGCTATGGGGGCTGTGGCCATCTGGGGAATTCTCGAATCTGTATCATTTGCCGCCGTGATGACTGCGATAGAGATTGCCGGACTTTTGCTGATCATCGCCGGCGGTTTCTTTTTTGATTCCCAGATCGTCTCCCGTCTTCCGGAAATTGTACCGCAGAGTTTTGATCTCGCTCCGTGGATCGGAATTTTCTCCGCAGGTTTGCTGGCATTTTTTGCATTCGTCGGATTCGAAGATCTCGTCAATGTGGCGGAAGAAGTCAAGAACCCGAGAAAGACAATGCCCAGCGCTATATTCCTCACATTGGGAATATCAACGCTGATCTATTTCCTGGTTGTGTCGGTTGCCGTTCTTGCTTTGCCGACCAGCGAACTGGCAGGTTCGGAAGCGCCCCTGACACTTGTGTTTGAACAAGTCACGCCCATGCCTCCGGTTATCATTACTCTGATCGCCATCATCGCGACTTTGAACGGCATAATCGTTCAAATCATAATGGCATCTCGAGTGCTCTATGGTCTGAGTGCACAAGGCAATTTGCCGGTATGGTTCGGAAATATCAACGCGACAACACGGACACCGCTGAATGCGAGCCTTGTCATCATAGCGGTTATAGCTGGTTTGGCCGTTACTTTTCCCCTGACCGGACTTGCGGAAGCGACCTCAGCGATAACGCTGACGGTATTTTCCATTGTGAATCTGGCTTTGATCCGGATTAAGAAAACGGAAGAATCCGCGCCTTCCGATATATTCATGATACCGATTTGGATTCCTTGGATCGGTTTGTTTACCTGTTTGCTGTTCCTTATCGGCAGTATCATCGCGTAAATTGCGAGACTTAAGCTGCAGAATTTTTAGGAATGACCCGCATTTGTTTTTAACCGCTTCCGGTAATTCGAGAGCGATGTGACCAGATGTCCGGGAGAGATCGATCCCTCGGGCCCGTAAAGATTCAGCACGTAATCGCATCCCGCAGGCAGTTGGCCAGCCTCATTCTTGTGTGAAAGAAACAGGGTTCCTTCTCGAAAGCCAATTTCAAATCCTTGGTCGAAGGCTTTTGGAAATTTTCGTTTCCAGTGAGAAAGGTCGGTGTCCGATCCGAAACTCTGATAAATACCATCGCAATTATTCACGGCCGATTGCAGGTTCCCAAATATTCTTCCTGCGAATTCGGCAACCGTCACCTCATTTTCAATGCCTGAACTATCCGGCATCTGATCTTCGGAATGAGCTTGAACATTCCATGTCATCGACAGAATGACTACAGTAAATATTTTG
>JBPCWG010000135.1:0-11356 GCA_051009705.1 Methyloligellaceae bacterium
CTGCACAGGGCCCAGACCGGCCAGGGCACTTAAGAACCTCAATGTGCAGCAAATCCTGCCCCCTGGTCGCAACCGATCCGGGTCACCGCGTTCAACCCGCTTTACGCCGGACCATGACTTTCGAAAGAAAGGCCGGTTCCGTATAGGCCTCGACCAATCCGGCGGTACGAAAAGCGTCATCCAGATCATCGATAATATAATTGAGATAGTAAGGTTCGTGAAAACGAACAGGAAAAGCCCGCAACAACCCATCGTAATCGGGCTGGTCCCCCAGTTGCAGGGAATCGATGAACACCAAGAGCCCCCCGGGCTTGAGGACCCGGGACAATTCAGCAATCACCCTACGGCGTACATCCGGCGGCAGTTCGTGAAACAGGAACATGCAGGTGACAATGTCGACAGATCCAGATTTGACCGCGATTTCTTCGGCGCTGGCGTGAATGAAGGGCAGTGCGCGCAGGGGCTGTGTATAGCGTTTGGCCTCAGTTAGATAGGGCAAGGAAAGATCGAGCCCCGTCGCAGCAATACGCGGATAGACCTGCAGCAGCTGAGCCAGAAACCGGCCGGTACCACAAGCCACATCGAGAATGACGATTTTTCTCTGGTCCCGACCCTTGATATGGGCGGCGATCGGTTTCAGCGCCTGTCGGCGCATGGCATTGCACGAACCGAGAAACAGCGTTTCGACCTGCACATCATACAACCGCGCCGACTCGCTGGTCAGGTAACCTCCGGTCTGGTAGTGGAAATTCTGCACGAAATAATCAGGGAGGTCTCCCTGGGGGATATCCCGGGAAACTTCCTGGCCGTCGCGATTCAGGCGACGCTCATTGGAATTCGGCAGGTCCCGGAACATCTTCTGGATTCGGTTCAAAGTTGTCAGAAACGGATCGGACTGATTGTCGATAGGCGGCAAAATCCCGTCGCGAACAAGCGTGGCATCGCGGACGAGAAATTGCATGAGGTCTTCAAAGAGCCGGCGCAGACTGGGGACAGTTCCCTTCGGTCGCGGGCGATCCTTCACCTCTTGCGGTCCGCGCGGGGTCAGGCGGTTGGTCAACTGCCAAAGACCGGAATAAAACACGGTACGCATTGTCTGATTGGTCAAGTGGTAAGCCATTCCCAATCGGTTGTCCATTCACCTAATCCCTTATATTTATTGGACTAATACTAACTTGCCAATATCATGACTCCATCATAACCCTTGCAAACTGGCTTGGAAATAAATTAAGTATCCCATTCCCAAATACAATCCGGCAGCTGGAAATTCAGGGCCGTTTCTCAAGCGATGAACATGCGATACAAAAAGATAGTACTCCTTTCAGGCGCCGGTCTTTCAGCGGAGTCCGGGCTCGGGACATTCCGTGACAAGGACGGGCTCTGGTCCAAGTTCGATCTCAATGAAGTGGCAACGCCGGAAGCTTTTCAACGAAATCCGGTGAAAGTTCTCGATTTCTATAATTTGCGGCGAAACGCTCAGAGGGAAGCAACACCAAATGCAGCGCATATGGCACTTGCCCGGTTTGAAAAAGAGTTTCCTGGAGAGGTGATCACGGTTACGCAAAATATTGACCGGTTGCACGAAAAGGCCGGTTGTGAAAATCTCATTCACATGCACGGAGAAATATTTAATGCCCGCTGCTCCCACTGTGCCCATACCCACCCGAATGAAGATGACCTCTCAACCAAACTGACATGCCCCCAGTGCAAAAAATCTGGCGGTCTCAGACCGGATGTCGTCTGGTTCGGGGAAATGCCTTATTTCATGGATGTCATCTATCAACACCTGTCTGACTGTGATTTATTTATTTCAATCGGCACCAGCGGCACGGTCTACCCGGCGGCAGGCTTCGTTTCCGAGGCCCGGGGAGCCGGAGCGCATACGGTCGAGCTCAATCTCGAACCCTCGGAAGGCCAGTCGCTCTTCCATGACGGCCGCTACGGACCAGCGACGGAAGTCGTTCCCGCCTACGTGGATGAGCTGCTTGCCGGGGAATAATATCCCAGACATCATGGCTTCACCCCAGTGTTATCCTCGCGAAAAACGGCCGATGAGTTCAATGTGCGGGGCGTAGAGAAACTGATCGATGGGCTGAACATAATCCAGAGAATAACCGCCCTCAACCAGCAGACGGGCGTCTCGGGCAAATGTATTGGGATTACAGGAGATACCAAGAATAATAGGTACATCAGACTGTGCAAGGCGCATGCACTGATCCCGGGCACCGGCGCGAGGGGGATCAAAAACGACGCCGTCAAAACGGTTCAACTCCTGCTTAGAGAAGGGATCCCGGAACAGATCGCGTCGGGTTGTCGTGATCTTACGCAACCCGGTTGCAGCGCTGAAGCCTTTCTCTAATGTTTGCAGGGCCGCAAGATCACCGTCGACACCTTCCACTGCTGCTCCAACGGCGAGAGGCAGCGTAAACGTGCCGCAACCACAGAAAAGGTCGAGCAGTTTTGAGCAGGATTTAAATTCTTCCATGACAATGGCCCGCATTGCCTGCTCCGCCGGTTTCGCGGCCTGAAAAAAATGATTAGTCGTAGGGCTGATCGTAATGTTGTCGAACTCCAGAACCGGATCCACAAGTTTGAAAAGCAGTTCACCGGCGGCAGAAAGGCGTATCGCACCAATTTTTTCCGCTAGCGTCATATCCAGTGCACGGGCCCTCTCGTCGAGACGGTCAATCGGATCTTCTAGAGCTATATCCAATCCATTGCTGGCACTGAGCACGGTAATCTTGGCTTCCTTGCGCCGCGAAAGAAGCGGTGCGACTAGGGTCGCGATATCGCTGAGATAATTTTCAATCTCCGGCACAAGAATCGGACAATTGCCGATCGCGACAATCTGCGAATCGCGAAATCCGTGATAACCGAACTGCACACCTTTCTTTGACCGTCGTGCCGAGAACCTGGCCCGCCGCCGGCTGCCGGGATCAATGGCCAGACAGAGCCGGACGTCGGTTTCCAGACCCTGTTCCTGCAGACAGCGTGCAACACGGTCAACTTTCCAGGCGAGATAAGCAGTCTGTTCCATATGCTGTAGTTTGCAACCGCCGCAGGCTCCGAAATGGCGACACGCAAGGTCCACCCGGTCCACTGAAGGATTGATTATCCGATGCAGCTGGAAAGTGTCATCTTTCCTTCTCAGTTCGATTGTTTCGCCTGGCAGGGTGCCGGCTACTGAAACCCGTTCATCATTGAGAGAAACGAGCCCGTCGCCAGTCCCGTCCAGAGTTTCAACGACTGCCGTCACTCTGTCTGATCCAGGAGGGTCCGCGAACATCAGTTATTTGCCTCCGGAGATGCCGGCGAAATGCCACCTGTCGCCTGTCGCCGGGCACCCAGCAGAAATTCCTGATTGCCACGTTTACCGGCAATGGGGGACGGTATCGTATCAATAACCGTCCAGCCACGGCAGACCCGAACCGCGTTCGACACGCGGTCGACAGCTTCATGCTGCATTTTATAATCGCGCACGATCCCCCGTTTTCCAACATGTTTCGGCCCCACTTCGAACTGCGGTTTGACGAGGAGGATGGCCCAGGCCTCGTGAGTGGTCATGTTCAAAGCAGGTTCGATGATTTCCGTCAGGGAAATAAAACTCAGATCGGCAACGATGGCTTCGATAGGGTCATGGTCGACATCTGCATGTTGGAGGGAGCGGGCATTGGTTTTCTCTAGACTGCAAACCCGTTGTTCGTTCACAAGATCGGGATGTAGTTGATCCTGGCCCACATCAACCGCCCAGATGCGGTCCGCCCCGCGCTCCAGCAGTACCTGGGTGAAGCCGCCGGTGGAGGCTCCGAGGTCGAGACAGATACGACCCGCGGGCGAAAAATCAAAATGATCGAGAGCATGTATCAATTTGAAAGCGCCGCGAGAAACATAGCGATCCACATTTTCCCGAATCCGGATTTCGGCGCAAACGTCGACCTTTTGTGCAGGACTGGTGACGGTCTCACCGTCAATCTCAACAAATCCTCTTTTGACGAGATCCCGCGCTCTCGAACGAGTTGCCACAAGTCCGAATTGGACGAGTCTGAGATCCAGTCTTTCTACCGTCTGATCTGTCATTCAAAGTTCTATGGCTGAACGCAGCACAGTTCCGGATTTGCGACTAATCGCTTTCCCTAGGCGCGTTCGTTGAGCTCACCGGTTTGTTCCCGGCCAAGGGCGCTGAACACGGTTTTGACAATGCCATCGGCGTCGAGACCGGCCTGCTGATACATGGCAGAGGGGCCGTCCTGATCGATGAATCGGTCCGGCAGCACCATGGATCGGACTTTGAGGCCTTTTTCCAACAGGGCCTCCGTGGCCAGAAAATGCAGCACGTGGGAACCGAACCCGCCGATGGCTCCTTCCTCAATGGTAATGAGGACTTCATGCTCGGAGGCCAGGCGTCGAATAAGGTCCTCATCAAGGGGCTTGGCGAAGCGCGCATCGGCAACAGTTGTCGATAGTCCAAATGCGGATAGCTGGGCTGCGGCACTCAGACATTCCTGCGCCCGGGCGCCAAAGGACAGGAGCGCCACCGTTGAGCCTTCCTGCAGGATCCGCCCTTTGCCGATCTCCAAAATTTCTCCTCGTTCCGGCATTTCAACTCCGACACCTTCACCACGCGGATAGCGGAAGGCGCAAGGCCGGTCGTCGATCGCTGCCGCTGTGCGCACCATATGGTATAATTCTGCTTCATCAGCAGCAGCCATAACCACCATGCCCGGCAGTGTCGAAAGATAGGTAATATCGAAGGATCCGGCATGGGTCGGACCGTCAGCGCCTACCAGACCGGCGCGGTCGATGGCGAAGCGAACCGGCAGTCCCTGGATTGCCACATCATGGACGATCTGGTCGTAGGCGCGCTGCAGGAATGTAGAATAAATGGCAACGAAGGGTTTATAACCTTCCGTGGCGAGTCCCGCAGCAAATGTCACAGCATGCTGTTCAGCGATGCCGACGTCAAAACTTCTGTCAGGAAATGTCTTGGCAAACAGGTCCATGCCTGTTCCCGAAGGCATGGCGGCAGTTATGCCGATAATTTTATCATCCACTTCCGCCTCTTTGAGCAGCGCGCTGGCGAATGTTTTCGTATAGGATGGAGCGTTGGGCAGGGCCTTGACTTGCTCGCCGGTGATAACGTCGAATTTTGAAACACCGTGATATTTGTCAGAAGATTTTTCCGCAGGCGCATAGCCCGCACCCTTTTTGGTCACGACATGGACGAGAATGGGACCCACCCCGGCCTCTTTCACATTTCTAAGGACCGGCAAAAGATGGTTGAGGTTGTGCCCGTCGATGGGACCGACATAGTAAAATCCAAGCTCCTCGAACATGGTGCCGCCTGTCCAGAAGCCACGCGTATATTCTTCAGCACGTTGCGCCCGACGCTCCCATGTCTTAGGCAGTCTGCGCGCAATCTGCTTGGCCCAGTTGCGCACGTTCAGATAGGTGCCGCCGGATATCAGCCGCGCGAGATAGGCGCTCATAGCGCCAACCGGTGGCGCGATAGACATATCGTTGTCATTGAGAATGACGATCAGGCGCGAATCCATGGCGCCTGCATTGTTCATAGCCTCATAAGCCATGCCTGCACTCATCGCTCCATCGCCGATGACCGAAACGACGTGATTGTCACCGTCTGATAAATCACGGGCAACAGCCATCCCGAGCCCAGAGGAAATTGAAGTCGAGGAATGTGCGGCGCCGAAAGGGTCATATTGGCTCTCGGCACGTTTCGTGAAACCTGAAAGACCGCCGCCCTGTCGCAAGCTGCGCATGCGGTCGCGTCGTCCCGTCAGAATTTTATGCGGATAGGCCTGGTGTCCTACATCCCAGATTATCTTGTCCTGCGGTGTATCAAACACTTTGTGAAGGGCAACCGTCAACTCAACAACTCCGAGCCCGGCGCCAAGATGTCCACCGGTATGAGATACCACATCAATGGTTTCAGCCCGCAGCTCATCCACGATTTGCTGTAGATCCTGATCTTCCAATCGGCGAAGATCCGCGGGAGATTTGACAGTGTCAAGAAGTGGGGTCAGATGACTCATCGCAAAAGAGGCCTTGTCTATCTTGTTGGTTTTGTTTGTCTTGTATTATGTCGGATTGAGGAACTCGGAAATCGATTTGGAAACCAGCCAACCCGGCCAGCCTAGCTGTTTTACCTGTCAAAATCCGATTTTGCCAATCGAAATTTGAAAATGTGATGACCTCGGGCCACAGCATCTGCAAATATACTCTCTCATGGTGTCCCGGCTCATAGTGTCCCGGACGGATCTCGAAAATATCTGTTGCCACTAGTCAACATCCAGAGGCTCAGTCCCTGCAGGATTGCCTTCGGAATCCAGAGTAATTTTTTCAACTCGGGCTTCTGCCTGCTTCAATAGGCCATCACAACGCGCCCGCAGGGCTTCGCCCCGTTCGTAAATCGCAATTGATTCCTCGAGTTCAACATCGCCGCGCTCCAATCGGCCGACGATTTGCTCGAGTTCCTTCAATGCCATTTCAAAGCTCATATCCTTGATATCGGAATTCGAAGCGGCCTTTGCCATAAATAAATCCCCTAAACATTACATCCATTCACAATTCCGGAACGCCGGATCCTACATTCAAGCGGCTGCATCCATGAGGGCTTGAACATGAACTGATACGGAATTCCCGAGGGCTTGTAAATCATAGCCACCTTCCAGCATGGAAATCACCCGGCCGTTACAAGAGGCGTCGGCAACGTCCAGGAGCTTTTTCGTCGCCCATTCAAAATCTTCCTCGACAAGTCCAAGATTAGCCAAGGGATCACGCTCATGCGCGTCAAATCCTGCCGAAATAAGGATAAGTTCAGGTGATTCCTCGCGAATTTTTGGCAGAATGCGGGTTTCGAACGCTTCCCTGAATTGTGGACCGCGATCTCCCGGGCTGAGGGGGGCATTGACGATATTGCCGACCCCGGTTTCAGTGACGGCACCGGTACCCGGATAAAGGGGCATCTGGTGGGTGGAGGCAAACCAAAGCTCCCTGTCCGACCAGAAAAGGTCCTGTGTGCCATTGCCGTGATGAACGTCAAAGTCCACGACAGCCACGCGGTCGAGATTGTATTTTTTTCGCGCATATTTGGCAGCAACGGCAACATTGTTGAACATACAAAATCCCATGGCGCGCGCGGTTTCCGCATGGTGACCACAAGGACGAACCCCGCAAAAGGCGTTTTTAACCGCCCCCTGCATTACCTGATCAACCGCACGAATTCCGGCACCCGAAGCATGCAGAGCGGCCGCATAACTTCCGGGTGACATGACCGTATCCGAATCAATACGCACATAGCCTTCCGCCGGTTCACTGTCGCGGATGGCCTTGATGTAATCCATGGGATGGGCGTCCGCGATCACCACCACATCGGCCTGTGGAGCATCTTCCCGCAGGAGATCGGAAAATATTGGCTGATCCAGGGTTTTATGGACGGTTTCGAGGCGTTCTATCCGCTCGGGATGCCCGGGACCGGTATCGTGTTTGAGGCAGGCGGCATGTGTGAGATACAAAGTTTTCATGTCCCGGTCTCTCCTTTATTACGAGGGTCAGATGCGAATGCTGGGTTCAGCTTTTCTGACTTTTCAAAGATACCGGCGGATTGCTGTCCTCGGGAACAAAAAAGTCGGGAAACAAGTCAACATCCGGATCCATGCGGTATTGCTCAAAGTCCGTTACGCCGTTCTGCCCGAGAAACGTGTCATCAATGCAGAAATTGCCAGTAAATTCTTTCGCTGGTTTTGAAAAAATCAAATGCGCCGCATCGGCCATTATGTCTGGTTTACGGCTGGCGCGCATCATCTGATCATTGCCAACGACAAACTGGATAGCGGCCGTGGCGATGGTCGTGCGCGGCCAGAGGGCGTTGACGCCAATGCCGAATTTGCGGAATTCCGCAGCCATACCCAACACACACAGGCTCATACCGATTTTCGAAATTGTGTAGGCCACGTGACCTGCAAACCAGGCAGGATTGGCCTCAATCGGCGGGGAAATCATCAGGATGTGGGGGTTTTCGGACTCTTTCAGATGTGGCAGGCAATATTTGGAAACCATATAGGTGCCGCGGGTATTCACCTGGTGCATGAGGTCGAACCGGCGCATTTCCGTGGCCTCGGTGTCGGTCAGCTGAATGGCACTGGCATTGTTCACACAAATATCCAGTCCACCAAATTGATCCACAGTCCGGCTCACTGCGTCAGCCACCTGATCTTCTTTCCGAACATCGACCACCAGGGGCAGGGCCTTACCTCCAGCCTTTTCTATTTCCTGAGCCGCGGTATGAATCGTGCCCGGCAGTTTTGGATGCGGGTCACTGGTTTTAGCAGCGATGGCGACATTGGCCCCGTCGCGCGCGGCCCGCAAACCGATAGCAAGGCCAATACCGCGGCTGGCACCAGTGATGAACAAGGTTTTTCCGGACAGTTCTCCCATTTCCCTTTTATCCTTTCTTCAGGGCCCTTCTTTCAAGTCTTTCATAAAAGCTTTTCTTCGGCACCACTGCTTCCCGCCCATTCTTTCTGCTCAGAATTCCTCTCTTCTCAAACACCGATGTCGGAACCAAATCATCGAAACATTCCGGTATTCTGATTGGACTGCGCGGATGGTTGGGTTAGACAGTTTCTCGGACCAGGTCTTTGCCTTGTTCGGCGAGGACAATTTCCGACCCATCGGTGATTTTCCGCACGAGACCCCTTGAATCCGGAACAACATGCTCGGCAAAATAGCGGGCGAGGTGAACGAGATTCTGGTTGCCGCTGCCCTCTTCACGGGTCGCGTTCAATACCCCCTGGGCCATAAGAATTCCACCCGACGCAAGACCGAATAGCCGCAGGTATGGCGTCGCCGCGGCGAGGGCCAGGTCAGCGGAACCCGGCAATTTGTCAAGCATCCACCGTGTTGCTGTTTCCAAGAGTTCGAGGGCTTCTCTAAGATTTTCACCCATATTGCCGAATTCCGGCCGGTTCGTGGTCTTCACTTCATCGACAATCTGGCTAAGCTCGGACAGGAATTCGGACACGATCCGCCCTTGTTCCAGGGGTAATTTGCGTACCGCGAGATCAATGGCCTGAATTCCATTGGTGCCTTCGTAGATCGGAGCGATACGGGCATCCCTCAGAAGCTGAGCAGCGCCTGTCTCCTCCATATAACCCATACCTCCGTGCACCTGTATGTTGTCCGATGCAACCTCGACACCAATATCGGTGCTGAATGCCTTGGCTACAGGAGTGAGCAGGCTGGTCTTGTGAGCTGCCGCCTGTCTTGCTTGCGCCTCTTCGGCGTAACGGGAATGGTCAAGGGCCGAAGCCGTGACATAGCAGATAGCGCGAGCGGCAGCTGTCTTTGAGCGCATGGTCAATAACGACCTGCGGATATCCGGATGATCGACGATGGGGACCATGTCCTGCGCGCCGGCATCTTCGGAACGGCCCTGACGCCGTTCATTGGCATAGGCAATGGCTTGCTGAGTAGCGCGTTCGGCAATAGCGACGCCCTGAATGCCGACAGCCAGACGCGCTTCATTCATCATCGTGAACATGGCCTGCAGACCGCGGTTTTCCTCACCTACAAGCCAGCCGACAGCGCCATCGTTCTCGCCGAAATTAAGAACACATGTGGGACTCGCATGGATACCGAGCTTGTGCTCAAGCTTCGAACAGATGATATCATTGCGCGGCCCCGGATTGCCATTCTCATCCAGTAAAAACTTGGGTGCCAGAAACAGGGAAATGCCCCGAGTTCCCGCCGGTGCGTCGGGAGTGCGCGCCAGCACCATGTGAATGATGTTTTCCGTCAGCGCGTGCTCGCCATAGCTGATGAAGATCTTAGTGCCGTGAAGTCGATAGGTGCCATCGTCCCTGGGAACAGCCCGGGCCTTCAAAGCGTTAAGGTCGGAGCCCGCCTGGGGTTCGGTGAGTTGCATCGTGCCGGTCCACTGCCCCTGCACCATTTTCTCCAGATAAGTGGCTTTTAATTCGTCGCTGCCGAACTTGTTCAAGGCATTGACCGCGGCCTGGGTCAGAAGCGGATTGAGCGCGAATGACATGCAGGCCGAGTTCCAGATCTCGACACAGGCCATGGACACTGAGACCGGCAGATGCTGACCGCCGAAATCTTTCGGTCCCGGCAGGGCACACCAGCCCCCCTCGACCCAGTCATCATAGACGTCTTTCCAACCGTCGGGAAATGTGACCTCGCTGTCTTTAAGAACCGCGCCCCTCTCGTCGCCGGGTCGATTGAGCGGTGCGATACGCTCCTCGGCGAATTTGCCGGCTTCGTCGAGAACCGCATTGACCAGATCGGCATCGAGATCAGCAATCTTTCCCGGATTTACAAGTTCAGGAAGACCGGCTATCTGGTTCAGGGCGAAACGAATATCGTTCAGGGGTGCACGGTAAGACATGTGAATCCTTTTCGACTGAATTCTTTTCGGGTGCATCCTGTCCGGCTGCATCCATTCCGGCAGTGTCGCGCCTGAAAAACTTGGCGCACTGAATGGGCCTGTCGGGTTTGATTGAGGATTTCATAATCCTTTTGTTTTAAAATTCAAAAAACTGACTGAATCTTGTTTCGGGTAAGTTATAGATATTTACGTGCAAAACAAAGTTTCTTCTATGGCTACATCAATGCCAACCCGAGATCAAATCTTGAATGCCGCGCGCCGAATTCGCGACGGCAAACTCGTCGCTTTTCCCACAGAAACTGTGTATGGCCTCGGCGCGGATGCGACCAACGGCCTTGCGGTCGCGGAAATTTTCGCAGCCAAGGGCCGGCCAGAATTCAATCCCCTGATCGTTCATGTCGCCACACTTCATCAGGCCCGGAGGTTTGCCGAATTTTCACCCTCGGCACTGAGCCTTGCGAAAGCCTTCTGGCCCGGTCCTCTCAGCCTGGTGCTACCGCTGAAGGAAGGAAACCCGATCGCGCCGCTGGTGACGGCGGGACTGGAGACCATTGCCGTGCGCCAGCCGGACCATCCGGTTGCGCAGGATCTGATAATTGCGGCCGAAAGACCGCTGGCGGCACCGAGTGCAAACTTGTCAGGGCATGTCAGCGCGACGACGGCTGAACATGTGGCAACGGACTTTCGCAACATCGATCTCACGATTCTCGACGGCGGCCCCACCGCCATCGGACTGGAGTCGACAATAGTCAGGTGTATCGACGGTACGGCGGAAATTCTCAGAACCGGGGCCATCACCGATGAAGAACTCAAACGCCATGTGGCGCTGACGGAACCATCGCCCCTCCAGGATCCGCAAAAACCTTCGGCGCCGGGACAACTGGCCAGCCATTACGCCCCAAGCGTGCCGTTGCGCCTGGATGCCCGGCATGT
>JBPCWG010000136.1:0-5201 GCA_051009705.1 Methyloligellaceae bacterium
ACCTTGTTCTCATTTCCATAAATAAAGAATGTCCGCTAATGGCACTTTTCGGACTCTCTTAAATATTGCTAGTAATGTCCGCCTATGGGGGTAAAGCGGTCATCGATTTAGCCTCCGAGTTTTATCCGCCTTTTACATATGGGTCACTATCATGTGAAGCTGCTCCTGCTATTTGCAGTACTAAGGCCTTCAGACTAAATTTCATGTTTAATGAACAGCTGGTCCACTTAGTTGAGAAAAACTTTACGGTGTACTCTCCACTAAACTCAATATTGGAAAACTAATTTGACTGGTTTGATCTTGATCAAACTCTTTGACTCAAATCTTTGATACAAAGAAAATTGGTATTTGTGTGCGTTTGCTCGGCCTGGCCGCTCTCATTTGAGGCAGTAAAGCGGGAGCAATCATGCATGCAACAAGTCTAATGATCGATGTCTTCTATTGGCACATCTTAGACACTTTGAAGATTTGCAGGAAATGTCTGCTATTGTGTGCAAAGCGGTCTCTTTTCAAAGCGTATGAAAAGATTTCAAGAGTAAGCTGAAGTAGCAGTTCCCGTCTTCTGCCCCAACAGTACTCGCACCACTTCCATATAGGCCAGCGAGACAGATTAAGAGGTTTGCATTACAGCTGAGCTTCTAGGGGCGGAAGAAAATAAATCATCCAGAATCAGCAAAAATTGATTCAAATCAATCTGCAACTTCCACTTCCCAAGCAAACTAATAGTTCTACAAAGAAATTTGCTGAATTTCGCTAGTTCGATCCAAACATCGAACACTGCTCTTGGAGACGAAAATGAACAAGATGCAATTAAAATCAAATACTTTATTGGTATCCTATATTCTTACTCGCGGAACAATTAGAGCAATTGTAATCGCAGGTTCAATTCTAATGTTACTTATGGGTAACGTCTTTGCGCAAGGCCGACACCAGGATGATCATTCAAAAGGGCAACTTCCATTCGGTCCTTCCGAGCCGATACCCCTTGAACAGCCCGGCACTAAGGCGGGTGTGCCTGTTATGTCAGCGAAGGAATTTACAACAGCTAAGGAAATTTATTTCCAACGTTGTGCAGGTTGCCATGGTGTGTTGCGCAAGGGAGCTACTGGTAAACCCCTAACACCCACAATCACTCGCGATCTTGGCTACGAACATCTCGTAGCCTTCATTACCTATGGCTCACCGGCCGGCATGCCGAGTTGGGGAACTTCGGGTGAACTAAATAAGGATCAGATCGATCTAATGGCCCGTTTTGTCTTGCAGGATGTTCCGACTCCACCGGAATTCGGCATGAAAAAGATGAGAGCCAGTTGGAAGCTCCATGTACCAGTGGACAAGCGTCCGAATAAGAAAATGAATGACTGGGATCTCGACAATCTGTTCTCTGTCACTCTGCGTGATAGTGGCGAGATCGCTCTGCTAGACGGAAAAACCTATGAGATAAAAATAATCATCAGAACAGGCTATGCTGTCCATATTTCCAGGATGTCGGCTTCAGGCCGTTACTTGCTGACAACTGGTCGCGATGCAAAAATCAATCTAATTGATCTTTGGATGAACCCGCCCACTACGGTCGCAGAAATCGATACTGGAATTGAGGCCCGTTCGGTAGAAACATCGAAATTCAAGGGCTGGGAAGACAAATATGCAATTTCCGGAACCTACTGGCCCCCACAATTCGTCATTATGGACGGAGCGACACTTGAGCCTCTCAAGATTGTTGGCACGCGCGGTATGGTCGTGGGAACTCAGGAATATCATCCGGAACCTCGCGTTGCCGCGATTGTCGCTTCTCACTTTCGACCGGAGTTCGTGGTTAATGTTAAGGAAACTGGAAAAGTTCTTATGGTCGACTATTCGGACCTTAAGAATCTCAGAATCACCGAGATCGAGGCTGCACGTTTTCTACATGATGGAGGCTTTGATGCGTCGGGACGATATTTCCTCGTTGCCGCAAATGCCTCGAATAAAATTGCTGTTGTCGACACTAAAGAAAACAAACTTGTCCGATTGATTGAAACCGGGCCAACACCTCATCCCGGGCGTGGTGCCAATTTTGTTGATAAAAAATATGGACCGGTTTGGGCGACCAGTCATCTCGGTGACGAAACCGTCGCCATAATCGGCACCGATCCCGAAAAACATCCTCAGCACGCCTGGAAAGTTGTTAGGTCTCTCGAAGGTCAAGGGGGTGGTTCATTATTTATAAAGACGCACCCCAATTCGAACCATCTATATGTCGACACCCCGCTCAATCCGGATGAAGAAATTTCCCAATCGGTGGCAGTATTCGACATCAATGCACTAGACAAGGAATTTCGCGTATTACCGATCGGCGAATGGTCCGGCATCAAAAAAGGTGTGCGTCGTGTAGTTCAGGGTGAATTCAATAAGGAAGGATCCGAAATTTGGTTTTCCGTCTGGAATGCCAAGAATCAGCCTTCTGCCCTGGTCGTCGTTGACGACAAAACCCTTAAACTGAAAAAGGTAATCAAAGACAAACTACTCATAACGCCGACTGGAAAATTCAACGTCTACAACACGCAGCATGACGTATATTGATGCCTGATCAGGACGGCTTAACCGGTCATTCTGATCGTTCTAAGTAGTAATCGGCTGAAGGCAAGGTGCAGCGCCGGACTTTATGTCACCAAGATTTTTATTGTCCTTTGTTGGATCGCGGGTTGCAACCCGTCATTGTAGGAACTGCGTATTTCGACCGTTTTGAAAGGAGATTCAACATGGCTGTCGATCCTAAATCAGGTTTAACCACCGATATGGGCATTACCGAAGAAATGATGGCCCACCCGGATCCACGCGTACCATTGATAGATCCAGACAATATCCCGGAAGAGCTGCAAAACGAACTGGGCCCTGCATATGAATGGTCGAAACGAATGTGGGGGACAGTACCGCGCTATCTACGCATGTTGGGCCATGCCCCAGTTGCTGTCGAAGCGTGGCAACTGCTCGACCAAAAGATACGCATTGACTACCTCGAAACCGATCCTGATTATGTCAAGATTGAGGAACTCGTAATAGTCAAAACAGCACTTCTGACTGACTGCAACAATTGAGTAGGGCACAATGTAGAACTCGGTCGAGCTCTTGGATTAACTGATGCACAAATTGACTTACTGACTGGTGATGCTTGGCGAGACAGCGAATTGTTTTCCGAGAAAGAAAAAGCCGCGATTTGTTGGGCGGAGGAAGTGACGCAACTGCGTGCCAAACAAAATAAAGCGGCCTGGGAAGCGATGAAGCAACACTTCTCGTCCCGGCAGATCGTAGAACTGACCTTTATCTGTGGCATGTGGAATCTGTCTGGGCGTGTAGCAGAAGCCTTACATCTGGTAGTTGAACCGCCCGGCAAACGGATAGAGTTTCAGATGGCGGACAATTCGTAGCTCTTAACATTTTTCAATGTCGCCCTCGGACGTCGATTTGGTCTTATCGATATTTTACCTGGATGGTTAGCAAATCCATGACAGAAGGGTGACGTTTAAACAGACTGCGCTAATGCGTCGCATACACATATTCCGTTCGAATTTGGGGAACAGGACTAAGCATCTGATAAATGGGAAAAAATAGATTGCAGATAGATTAATTATGAATGCAGGCTCAAGTCGTATTATCGGCCCGCTCAAAGTATCCATAAGAGTATAGGACCTCGTTCGTTTTTAATAGAAGGGTGACAGTACAATAGTCGCTCGGGATATTTAACAATGCAGTTTAGTCTGTTTTTTTTCGCCAATCATGATGAGGACAGCCAGGGAAGCGGCAAATATAAACAAATATTGCAAAGCGCAAAATGGGCTGACCAGAATAACTTTGTAAGGGTTTGGACGCCAGAACGTCACTTCCATAGTTTCGGTGGGCTTTCTCCTAATCCTTCAGTTTTAGCTGCGGCACTAGCTGCAATCACAGAGAATATCCAGATCTGTTCCGGAAGCGTCGTACTTCCATTGCATGATCCTATTCGAGTTGCCGAAGAGTGGGCGGTGGTCGATAATATTTCAGATGGACGTGTCGGCCTTGGTGTAGCGTGCGGATGGGTTCCCAATGATTTCATAATTTCAGATAAACAGTCAGACTTTGATAACCGCAAAGAGATTTTTGCAGAAAACATTTCTACACTCAGAAAGCTTTGGCGAGGTGAACCGCTGCAATTTACAAATCCTCAGGGAAAGGATATTGACGTCCAAACTATTCCTCGTCCGATACAAAAAGAAGCGCCAATTTGGATTACGGCAGCTGCAAATCCCGAGACTTTTCGTCAGGCTGGAGAAATGGGCGTTAATGTTCTGACACATTTACTGGGCCAAACGACGAATTCGTTGGCAAGCAAGATTGAGACATACCGTCAGGCATGGGAGAGTAGTGGGTATCCAGGAAGAGGCACAGTCACATTGATGCTGCATACCTTTGTCGGTAAGTGTGATGAGGAAGTTCACGAAATTGTTCGTGAACCGATGAAAAAATATTTGGCAGGTTCTCTAAATCTGGCAGCAGCGAATTTGGAATCCGTACCCTTTATTAAGAATCCTAAAAATATCGATCTGGATGAGCTTACCCCAGAACTCGTGGATGAAACGTTAGAGGCTTCGTTTGAAAAATATTTTCACATGAGTAGCCTGCTAGGTTCCTTTGAGAAATGTCTTGATGTGGTCGAGCAACTGGAAGAAATCGATGTAGATGAAATCGCTTGCCTGATCGACTTCGGTGTCGAGGAAGAGACCGTGTTATCGAACCTGGAGAATTTAAATGTTGTGCGTATTCTTGCCAATTCAGAATTATGACATTATTGAAATATTGTCTGATTGACCTTCCCGGTTTTTGAACGACTTGGACAGCGGGATCTGTCATTGATGTTTGTCACAAAGAAGTTTTGTCGCGATACAGATTAAAAAAATCTCGTTGGGAAGAGACGTGTTTGGGAAAGTGAGTTTTAATGTCCAAGCGTTTCTTAAAATTTCAGTTTTCATCATAGATCAACGAAAAAGCATCCAGACTTCTAATCGCAAACTGTCCATAATATTTGCAGCGGAAGGATTTTTCACCGGCATCGTTATCTGCCATTTTGCGGCAACAATAAGAAACTTAGAATATCCGTTGTTGGCACATTTCTGAAGTAATCCGGAACCGTCAAAAGAGTCCGCTTTGGAGGGTCAAGCGGACGTAGGATTCGATTTGCATTATAC
>JBPCWG010000137.1:0-14044 GCA_051009705.1 Methyloligellaceae bacterium
CTTCGCTGTCTTCATCCCGTGCTGCCTTCATGGCCTGCAGAAATGTTTCCATAAGACCGTAGTTCTTGGCAAGGGTGCGCCCTGTCGTTTCACCGACATGGCGTATACCAAGTGCGTAGATCAGGCAATCCAGACCGATGGTCCGTCTTGCCTCAATAGCCTCGAACAAATTCTTGACGGAGAGAGCTCCCCAGCCATCCAGGTTTTCAATTTTTTCGCTATTTCTTTCATCCCGCCGGGCGAGCGTATCGATGTCGGCCGGGTTCATAATCCGACCCTGCTGGTAGAAGGCTTCTATCTGTTTGCTCCCCAGGCCTTCTATATCGACAGCCCGGCGTGATACGAAATGCTTAAGTCGTTCGACCGCCTGGGCCGGGCAGATAAGGCCGCCTGTACATCGGCGAACCGCATCCAGTTTACCGGTATTGGGATTTTCTTCCCGCACCGCCTTGCTGCCGCAAATAGGACACTTGTCTGGAAATTTGAAGGGCTTCGACCCCTTGGTTCTTTTTTCACCAATGACATTAACGACCTGCGGAATAACATCTCCGGCGCGCTGCACCGTCACCGTATCACCAACGCGGACATCCTTGCGCGTGATTTCATCTTCATTGTGCAGGGTTGCATTTTGCACGACGACTCCTCCAACCGTGACCGGTTCCAACTTGGCCACCGGAGTCAGTGCGCCTGTACGGCCGACCTGTATATCGATATCCCGGACGATTGTTATGGCTTTCTCCGCGGCGAATTTATGCGCAATCGCCCATCGCGGCGCCCGGGACACAAATCCCAGACGCTCCTGCAAATCCAGGCGGTTGACCTTATAAACAACGCCGTCAATGTCATAGTCGAGAGTGGGTCGGACCTCTTCAATG
Organism: Methyloligellaceae bacterium; assembly: GCA_051009705.1. Lineage (GTDB taxonomy): Bacteria > Pseudomonadota > Alphaproteobacteria > Rhizobiales > CAYWUX01 > JANQOC01. Next base: position 876 of record JBPCWG010000137.1, read on the forward strand.
TCATGATAGGCAGCAAGAAGCGCCTCCACAGTCGGGCAAAGGCTGGTCAGAGGATTGACCGGGAACCCCCAGTTTTTCATGGCCTCCAGAACCTTGTAATGGGTGTCGAATTCAAGCCCCGAAACTTCGCCCCAGGAATAGGCGAAAAATTTAAGCGGACGCCTAGCTGTGATAGAAGAATTTAGTTGCCGCAGTGACCCAGCTGCCGAATTGCGGGGATTTGCAAACATTTTGCCGCCAGCTTTTTCCTGCTCGCGGTTAAGTTTCTCGAAGTCCCGGTGTCCCATATAGACTTCACCGCGAATTTCCAGAATGTCGGGAATTTTCTTGGTCGAGATCTTGTCGGGTATCTCCCGGATTGTACGGATATTTGTGGTTACGTCTTCACCCTCGAGACCATCACCGCGGGTGGCACCGTAAACCAGAGTTCCCTTTTCATATCTCAGAGATATAGAGAGTCCGTCGATCTTCGGTTCCGCCGTCATGTCCAGTTCATCATTTTCTTCCAGCCCAAGAAACCGGCGCACTCGTTTTGCGAATTCAGCGACATCATTGTCATCAAATGCATTGGCGAGGGATAGCATGGGAACGGAGTGGACGATTTTCCCGAACTGCTGCGCGGGCTCGGCCCCAACCCGCAGGTTCGGACTGTCCGGACGCACAAGCTCGGGGAAACGCGCTTCGATCTGCTCATTGCGGCGACGGAGGCTATCATACGCTGCATCGGAAACGACCGGATCGTCTTTGCTATAATAGTGTTCATCATGCTGGCGAATTTCAGCCGCCAGTCGCTCCAGTTCCTGTTCCGCATCGTCACGACCGAGCTTGTCAACCGCCATGTGCGAAAGATCTCTAGCCATGCTGTGCCTTTCTCAAATCACTGATCTTGTGGATCAAAGATAATGACTTTTCAGCCGAGAGACAGCAAAAAATTGGGTGAGATAATTTTGGAAATCCAAAAGTGCGGTACAAAGAAACCCCTGAGAGTAATTTGGCTCAGGGGCAGTTAGGTCTAACCGGTTTCTGACAATTCAGGCGGTGCCGGTCGTCCGTTCCCTTGATGAACAGGGAGCTATCGATGAGCTGCGCGGGAACTAATCAGGATGGTTTCTTCAATCCTGAAAAGGCTTTGCTCCAGGTTTTGCTTATCCAGGAGCCGCTGTCTTCCCGTGGCGCTAACCCGTCGGACTGGAGTAGTACATAGGAATCCTTGTACCACTGGCTGTCAGGGAAATTGTGCCCGAGCACGGCAGCCGCTGTCTGCGCTTCGTTGACAACCCCCAGGGCCATATAGGATTCCGTCAGGCGCGCCAGGGCCTCCTCAACATGGGCCGTATTCTGATATTTCTGAACCACGATCTTGAACCGATTGATTGCTGCGATGTGGTTGTTCTTTTTCAAATAGAAACGCCCGACAGTCATTTCATTTGCCGCCAGCATATCCCGAGTAATCCGGATTTTGTTGTTGACCTGCTTGGCATAGCTCGATTCCGGATATCTGAGCGTGAGAGTTTCCATCGCTTGCAGAGCCCGGCGTGTTTGAGTCTGATCCCGCTGAGCACTCGTAATCTGGTCGTAATGAGACATGGCAATGATATGATAAGCCAGCGGTGTTTCCTTGGTCCCGGGATGAAGGGTTGTATAACGCGTCGCCGCCTGAACCGCTTCCGGATATTGCTTGGCCTTGTAATGAGAATAAGCGGACATCACAATCGATCTTCTCGCGAAGGGTGAATAAGGATATTTCCTATCCACTTCCTCGAACTGGGTAGCCGCATCCTGGAATTTGCCTTTGGATAGAAGTGCATCGGCGGAATTGTAAATCTTGTCCGCAGGAATTTCTTCTCCCGAGGCCGATGTTGGCTTAGCTTTAAAAGGATTGGACAACTTTGGCAGCTTGGGCAGACTTGGCGCTCCTGAACATCCGACCAAAAAGCAGCTCAGAATGCCAAGAGCGACAATTCGAGTTACAACAACTTTTCGAACGGCCTTGTGCTTCATGAGGGGCTTGTCTTGTCTCTGCAGATCCAAAGTCATTATTTTGTGCACCCTTCTCAGATCCGATCTCTTGGTTCTCGTATTCTTAGTCGACCGGCTTGGACTTCAGTCCGGCGTCCAGCGCTGTAAGTGTCTTACAAATTTCCTGACAGGACTCTGACAGTTTTTCTCCTATCATCATGCAATCTGCCCCAAGGCTATCGCGGATATCACTTCAGAACTTGTCGGACGCCAACTAACCGAAAGAATATGGAGATTTTGTGCTTTAAATCAAATTATTTCAATTGAATTCGCGACTTATTCAGGATTATCGCAGGATCAAATCCATCCCAGAGTTCTGTCAAACAGGAAATCAAACGCACCGTTGAGTTTCTTGACGCTTCCATGAAAATACCGGCCGCAGGAGCTGTTTTGCTCCCCGGCCGTTTACTTTCGGCTTCAATTCGAAATTGATTCCAAGGCCCGGGAATCCGCTTGATCAGGTCCGGTCGGCCGCGTAGTTAGCGACAGCCATGCCAAAATTTGGTTCCGCATGAACCACATCCCGGACTCTGGGTGCTTCAACGACAGTCCAGGCGTCGGGATCGGAAAATAAAGTGTTTAACGCCATGGCATTTAGTCGGTGACCGCCCCTGGAAGAACGATAGCTACCCAAAATCGGAGCGCCTGCCAAAGATAGATCACCGAGAGCATCAAGCGTTTTGTGGCGAACGAATTCATCGTCAAATCTCAAACCTTCGGGATTAATGACTTTGTCGTCGCCGATAGCAATCGTGTTTTCCAGTGATGCACCAAGAGCCCGGCCAGAGGCCCATAGGCGTTCCACATCATGCATAAATCCGAAAGTCCGCGCGCCCGCGAGTTCGCGACGGAATACACCCGGATTCATGTCAAACGAATAAGTCTGTTTGCCGATCACCGGTGTGGGAAATTCTATCTCAACCTCGACACTGAAGCCGTTATGGGGCTTCAGTTCAGCCCAGCTGCCGTTCTCCTCAACTCGAATCGGCTTCAGAACCTTCATGAACCGCCTTGGCGCTTCCAGTTCGTCAATACCGACCTCGTCGATGGCGCTGACGAAAGGTGCCGCGCTCCCATCCATGATAGGAACTTCGGATCCGTCGATTTCGATGACAAGATTGTCAATTGAAAGGCCGCTCAGCGCAGCCATCAAATGCTCTACTGTACCTATTGCCTGACCCTGATCGTCGCTCAGAACCGTGCATAGCGTCACATTCGAAATAGATTGATAGTCAGCTTTGATTTCGCTGACAATTTGATTGTCTTGCTTAAGAACAAATTGAATTCCGGTATTGGCTGCCGCTGGCTTCAATACGACTGCGACTGGAGCGCCGCTGTGTACGCCAATGCCGTCTAAAACAATCTCTTCTTTAAGGGTCGTTTGTCGTGCCCCGATAAACCCCTTGCCCATATTGGTGCCGTCCTTTGAGTTCCCCGTTTATTATAGTTTCGGGACAATTCGTCCCGAGCCCCCTTGTCGGCTATATTCGATTTTTTGTAGTTTTAAGAACTAGACCTGCTACACCCACCTTTTTTGATACGCCGTTACCACAATGTCCAACACAACTGGGGGAAACATACTCTGCTCGAACAATGAATTTCAAATCACGCTTTCTTACAATCTGTTACGTAAACCGTTGTTTTTCCCCATAAGCCGAAAGTCAACCGCACTTGTTTATCCACATTTTTTCCACAAGCAGCCAAGAGACCCGTACGCACCCTCCGAAAATTCCAAATTTGTTAATAAATTGCAGGAATTTTATTCAACAAATTCAGCATATTATATGTTTGAGATATTGACCTGTTAATTGTTTTAAACAGATGGTAAACAACATCTGAATTTCATAAAAATGGAAGTTGCGTTTCCGGTATTATCAACAGCTTGTTCAACTAATTTTTGCTAACTCCCCACCTTCTTACGAGTCGGATCAGCCGATACACTGTCATTCGAGGTATTTATCTTGTTTTCAAACGAATCACTTTTCTGATTCGCTCGCCTCATTCCAGCGATTCTTTGAAACAATCCAACTTTTTTGACGGTATTTTCAGGGTGAGGTTGGGTTGATTCCCGCAATCTTGCTCGCAGTTCTTTTTGCGCAACCACAGGAAATTCGTCAATCGCCGGCATGGCCCGGGTTTGGGTTGCCGGATCGGATCCCTCGAGATCAGAATTCATGAATTCATCGGACTCGTAAGAATCGGGAATTGGCGGTGGCAGTTCCGCTGATTTCAGGTGCGGCGGTCGTTTTTCCACACGGATGTTTTCAGAAGACTGCCAGTAGGCGCTTTCATCCTCACGATTGCCTGCCAAAGTATCCTGTTTATCCCCGGCAGCTTTGTCAGAATCTGTGTTTTGCGAAATATTTTCGAGTTTTGCCTTCAATCCCACGGTTTCCTGGGCGTTCACCCGCGCCGGTTGTTGCTGTCCCTGGGCTGGTTCCGAGACTTCAATGCCGGCAGCCACGATGGAAACCCGGATCTCGTTGTCCAGTTCCTGGTCAAAAGTTGCCCCGACGATGATATTCGTCTCGTCATCAATTTCTTCCTTGATGCGGCTCGCGGCTTCGTCGACCTCGTAGAGGGTGAGATCCTGGCCACCGGTGATGGAAATCAGAACACCCCGCGCTCCCGCCAGAGAAATGTTGTCGAGAAGCGGATTGGCGATTGCCTCTTCCGCCGCCTTGATAGCCCTTCGGTCACCGGAAGCCTGTCCGGTCCCCATCATCGCCGTACCCATACCGTTCATTACGACTTTGACATCGGCAAAGTCCAGATTGATCAGCCCCTCGCGGATTATCAGATCAGTGATGCAACTGACCCCGGAGTGGAGAACACCATCGGCTAGTTTGAAAGCGTCGGCAAAGGTTGTCTTTTCGTTGGCTATGCGGAACAGGTTCTGATTGGGAATGACGATCAAGGTATCGACGTGTTTCTTCAATTCCAGAATACCGGCTTCAGCCGCAACCATGCGACGCTGACCCTCGAACTGAAACGGCTTGGTGACTACGCCAACGGTCAATATACCTTTTTCCCGGGCTGCCCGAGCAACGACCGGCGCTGCGCCGGTGCCGGTTCCCCCGCCCATTCCGGCGGCAACGAACACCATATGCGAGCCTGCAACTTGCGCTGATATCTCATCATAGGCTTCCTCGGCCGCGGCTGCCCCGATTTCAGGACGCGACCCGGCGCCGAGGCCTTCGGTCAGATTGACACCCATCTGGATGCGGTGTTCCGCACTCGACATGGACAGAGCCTGAGCATCTGTATTGGCGACGACGAACTGAACACCCGTCAGTCCCGATGCCATCATATTATTGATGGCGTTTCCACCGGCACCGCCAACTCCAATTACGTTTATCTTCGGCTTCAATTCGGTTAAATCCGGCACATTAAGTTTGGTGCTCATGGGAACCCCGCATGTTGTCGTTTCAACTCACAGATACAAATACGCTTGTTCGAACGCTGCATATGAGCTCGATCCGGTCGAACTCCGGAATCAAAAACTATCCTTCAGCCAGTTCCCGACACGGGCAAAATACCCCTCGCCGGGAGTGGAGAGAAAACCGGTTTCCCAGCTTCCCAGAGTAACGTGCGGCTGGAAGGGGTAGAGAAGGCTCCCAACCGCGGCTGAATATTCCGGACCACCCGCCTGTTCCGGCATGCCGGCAATTCGCCGGGGGCGTCCTATTCGTGCTGACCGCCCGGTCATCCGACCAATAAGCTCCGTGAGGCCTGGTATCTGGCTCGCGCCGCCGGTCAATACCACCTGATTTCCGGTGTAACAGCCAAAGCCGCCGCGATCTATGCGATCAAACACAACGCGGATCATTTCCTCGAACCGGGGACGGATCAGCGTTGAAAGCTGAGCCCGGGTAAGTTCACTATTTTCCAGTTGATCGCCGCCGACCATAGGAACTGTTATCAATTCGTGATTGTCGCTTTCCGCCGACATGACACTGCCGAAAAGTACCTTGATCCGCTCCGCCTCATGGATCGGTGTTGTCAGATTACGGGCAATATCGAAGGTAACCTGCTGGGAACCGAGCGTGATGACATCAACGTAGATCAGATGATTTTCCATGAAAATTGACGCCGACGTCGTACCATGGCCGATATCGATGCACGTGACTCCGAGATTGGCTTCATCCTCGCTAACCGCCGCCAGTCCGCTGGCATAAGGAGTTGCAACCAGTCCGACAACATTGAGATGGCAGCGCTCGACGGCATGGACGACATTCTGAATTGGCAGTTCATCACCTGAGATGGAGTGCATATCGACCGAAAGACGGTTGCCGATCATGTTTTCCGGATCGCGAATTGACATATTGTCATCGAGGGAGAAGCTGATTGGATTGAGATGCAGAACATGTTTTTTCTGACGCGTCGCATATTCATAACCAGCGGTCATGACCCGCTCGATCTCATCCGCCGTGACCGTTTGATTTTTGATGTTTTCCGTAGCCGCGAAATTTTCACTTTTCAAACGTCCACAGGAGAGTGCGACAATGACTTCGTCAACGGACAGGCCGGCCATGCGTTCCGCCTCCGATACCGTCGAGCGGATCGCCACTTCAACGGCATTGATATCGGTGACGTGACCGGCCTTGATACCCGCGGATCTCTTGAATCCGACCCCGAGGATCGTGATCTGATCGGCAACAGGTTCAAAATCATCATCGCCAAAGACCTGATCAATGCGCGCAATTAGGCAAACGATTTTCGCCGTACCGATATCGAGAACGGCGAAAATCTGGCTTTGCGGCATTATTTTCTGTCTAAATCTCACCTTGTTTCCGGGCTCATCTGGCGATTAAATTATCTCTTTCAAAATGCGCTCCAGGGCATCGCGGTCGAGCGGTTCCTGCTTGCGATTTCCAACAACTTTGATGGGTTTTCTCAGTGTAATCCTGTCTTTCAGGCGTAAGTCCACGGTCTCCCAGTTTTTCGATTTGGATTGCAGCCGCGTCAGAACTGCAGTTGAATCTTTCAGGGCCAGACCAATATGGCTTTCGGGAAGAAGAATTTTCCGACCATTGTTCAGGAGTAACGTCCAACGGCGGTTGCCCACTCGAATGGCCGCATGCAGCTTGTTCCTGACTTCGGGAAAGAATGAGAGCTCAGAAAAAAGTTGTTTTGCCTGAGCCGCGGCCCCTTCACCGACAATCAGCGGAAGGTCGGTTATGGTCCCGGGAATTCGGGTTATGGTCTCACCGGTATTGTCGACGAGATAAAACTGGCCTCTTCGTTGCCAGTTGTAAGCCGGGATGGATTCGGTAATGTCGACCCGCAGAGATGACGGCAGCAGGCGCATTACACGGGCATGTTTCACCCATTGAAGTTCTTCCAGTCGCGACTGAGCGGCCTCGGTATCAAAATTCAGGGTCGTCAATCCCTCTTTGATCTCAAGAGCATGAATAATATCATTGTCTGAAACTCTCGATTGACCGGCAATATCAATCTTTTCAATTCCGAATCCAATTCGTTTCAGCAGTTCCATGCTGGCGGTCTGAACCACTTCGATTGCCGATCCGGGAACACCGCGCAACATTGCTGCGTAGGCAATCGTGCCTGCGAACAGGACAACAACCATCGCCCCCCAAACCCAGCGCCTGCTTACGGAACGACGATTTCGCGCGGAAACGCGAGTCCGTGCCTGCCGCTTTTTGCCGTTTGCGACGGTGCGGGAATAGGCAAAACTTCTGTGCTTTTTTGATCGCGATTTTCTGGACTTTTTAGCCCGTTTTATCGGCAACAAGAAGCGTCCTCCAAGATCCAGCGAACAAATTCCTCAAATGTCAATCCTTCATACACAGCCATTTCGGGCACAAGCGACGTTTCCGTCATACCAGGCTGGGTATTGACTTCCAGGCAAACAAGATCGGCCGAACCATCCGATTTTTCGTCAAATCGAAAATCCGTTCGACTGACCCCCCGGCACCCGATAGCCTGATGTGCTTTTAATGCTAGCTTCTGTAAAGATTGGTAAATATTTGGTGAAAGTTTTGCTGGAAGGACGTGTTTTGAGCCTCCAATTGCATATTTTGCTTCAAAATCATAAAAAGGCAGGCCTTCTGCCGGTAAAATCTCAATAACACCCAGAGCCTTGTCGCCCATGACCCCGCAGGTGAGTTCTCGTCCGGGGATGAACCGTTCGATCATCAGCAGATCTTCCGGCGCTCCAAGAGCAGCAATTTCTGCCAATTTATTAGTCTCCCGGGAAGCGACGATTACGACACCGACACTGGATCCCTCGGAAACGGGTTTGGCGACATAGGGCGGTTCGAGCTGGTGGTCCGACGCCGCCACCTCGCGGGGGACAACAACGGAATTTGCAACGGCAACACCAGCCGACTTTAAAATTGTTTTTGAAAGTTCCTTGTGCATGGCGAGTGCCGAGGATCGAACGCCGGAGTGAGTATAGGGAATTTCAAGATATTCAAGAATTCCCTGAATGCATCCGTCTTCCCCCCAGGTACCATGAAGGGCGTTGAAGCACATATCGGGTTTTAGTTTCAGAAGCTGGTGCGCAATGTCTCGCCCCACATCGACGCGACTGACCTGGTAGTCGAGCTTTTCGAGGGCGTCGGCGCAGGCCTTGCCCGAAGCCAAACTCACTTCCCGTTCGGCAGACAGACCTCCGAGCAACACGGCCACATGCTTACCGGACCCGCTCATTCAGCATGTACCCGGCGTCCCCCGGGGCCGTTTTCCGCAATGCCCAAACGCTTGATTTCCCATTCCAGCAGAACACCGCTGTTCTCGCGGACCCTCTTGCGTACATGCTCCCCGAGATTTTCGAGATCATCGGCCCTGGCGTCGCCTTCATTGATCAGAAAGTTACAGTGAAGCTCCGAGACCCGGGCCCTGCCAACATTAATTCCCCGGCAACCGGCCTGATCAATAAGCTTCCAGGCACTTTCTCCAGGCGGGTTTTTAAAAGTCGAGCCGCCGGTGCGGCTTTTTACGGGCTGCACTGTCTCTCGATAGTCGGCGACCTCCTGCATCTCCTGCCTGATTCTGGCCGGGTCACCCTGTGCACCATGATAGAGAGCGGATGTAAAAATCAGATCGTCAGGCACATTCGAGTGGCGGTAGGAATAGCCAAGTTCATCAACACCCAACTCGATAATTTCACCTTTGCGATTCACGGCCCTGCAGGATTTTAGAATTTCGCAGGTCTCGGTTCCATGCGCACCGGCATTCATTTTCAATGCGCCGCCGATGGAGCCGGGAATGCCGCGATAAAAACTGAGACCCGAAATGCCAGCCTCTGCCGCAGCGCCTGCGACACGGACATCGGGGGCAGCGGTTCCGGCCCGGATTTCTGTTTCGCTCAAGGTCGTAATGTCGTTGAAACCGCGTCCGAGGCGAATGACAACTCCTTCGATACCACCGTCGCGAACGAGAAGGTTGGATCCCAATCCGATGGGAAGCACCGGAACATCGCCTGGCAAAGAGGAAAGGAAATAAGCAAGGTCCGCTTCATCTGCCGGCTGGAACAGAAGCTGAGCCGGGCCGCCGACGCGAAACCAGGTAATCCGGTCGAGGGAAAAATTATCCTGCACTTTGCCGCGCAAGTCCGGCATATGCCTGAGAAGGTCCGACGACAAGGCTTTGAAGCTCACGCAAAATTCTCCAGTTTCGCCGGCAACTCCTCCAGCTGGCTCGGCAATTGGTTCATCCATTGTGAAATGGTTCCGGCACCAAGACCGATAACCAGGTCACCGGCTGTACTAATTTCGGCAATCAGTCCCGCCAGCTCATCTACTCCACCAACCGACAGAACATGGGGATGACCACTCTCTTTCAATCCCTGAACGAGGGTTGCCTCATCAATGCCATTCGGCGCTTCCCCGGCGGTGTAGACCGGCGCGACGATAACACTATGGGCTTCGGAAAAGCAGCGACTAAATTCATCTAGCAAATCTTTGAGTCGGGAGTATCGGTGAGGTTGCACAATAGCGATGACCCTGCGTTTTGCAGTCTGCCGGGCTGCTTCGAGAACCTGTGCAATCTCTACGGGGTGGTGGGCGTAGTCATCGTAAAAATCGATGCCGTTCCAGACCCCGGTTTTCATGAACCGGCGACCGACGCCGGCGAATTGTTCCAGTCCTCTGCGAATGTCATCATTGCCAAGACCCAACTCCTTGGCAACGGCAATCGCCGCCAGAGCATTCATGGCGTTATAGCGCCCGGGAATTGAAAGCCCAAGATCGATCATCGTCTCCGGACCTCCGGCAACATCATCGCTCGTTCGCACATTAAACGTGGTGCCGTAGCCATTGGGCGTCCAGTTCTGCAGTAAAATATCCGCGTCTGCATTTTGTCCATAGGTCAGGATGCGAAGTTTCTCTGTCGGCGCAATCTCACTGATCATCTGGCGGACAACAGGGTGATCGGTGCCGGCAACGACCAAACCTCCGTCTTCAAATCCGGCAAAAAATTTGCGGAATGCCTCATGCAGGGCGTCTACAGATCCGTAATAATCCAGATGTTCCGGATCAATATTGGTGACGACTCCGATACGGCTCGGCAGCCGGATAAAGGTGCCATCGGATTCGTCCGCTTCGACCACCATCCAATCGCCTTTGCCGATGCGTGCATTGGATCCCCAGTCATTGATGATGCCACCATTGATTACAGTCGGGTCGACCCCTGCAATTTCCAGCAGATGGGCTATCAGGGATGTTGTTGTTGTTTTGCCGTGAGTCCCGGTAATCGATATTGTCTGAAATCTGGATACGATTTCGGCGAGCATATCCGCCCTGGACAGGATGTTAAGACCCCGCGCACGCGCAGCATCATATTCAGGGTTACCGGATTTGACAGCCGATGAAATGACGATGGTGTCCGCGTCTGCAATATTGGCGATGTCATGGCCGACGAATACCCGGATATTCTTGGTGAGAAGACGTTCAACATTGGCGCTTTTATTTTGATCGCTGCCCTGAACGTCATAACCGCAGGCCTGCATGACCTCGGCAATGGCGCTCATTCCGATGCCGCCAATTCCAATAATGTGATATCGTCCAGTTTTGCGGGCCTGCGTATTCATTGTTGTCCCCTGTCCCCGCTTAGTTGTTAATCCCCTGAACCGGTTAGCTTTTCTACAATGTCCGCCAAGTGCAAGACAGCATCCGGTTTTCCCAGTTTATGAGCAGCTGCGGCAGCGGCTGCGAGTTCTTCGCCGTTCTGCAATCGCGCATGAAAGAATTCGGTTAAGCCTTCTGGTGTTAACCCGGATTCTTCCAAACACCACGCACCGCCCCCTTTTTCCATACCTGTTGCATTCATCAGCTGGTCATTGTCAAGGGCGTGTGGCAATGGCACCAAAAGCGCTGGTCTTCCAATGACACACAATTCCGCCACTGTCGATGCCCCGGAACGAGCTATGATTAATTGAGAATTAGCCATCAATTCGGGCAAATTGTTGAAAAATGGGGCAATATTCGCCTTAATTGCCGTTTTTCCGTAGGCGGATTGCACGCGTGCAACATCTTCCGGCCGGCATTGTTGATAAACCACGAGTCTGGCCTGTAATTCCTCAGGCAGGCCGATCAGGGCCGCGGGGACAGAATCGGAGAAGAATCGCGCACCCTGGCTGCCGCCGAAGACCAGAAGTTGAATGGTTTCACCGGGTTTCGGCAGGATATACGGCACCTGCCTCAGTGCCAGAACCTGGCTGCGAACCGGGTTTCCGGTGAGATAAATCATTGTGTTCAGCCCCTGACGCAGCAAACGCGTGTCTACGTAAGACTTGGCAATGGCAGTGACCCTGCGGCAGAGCAAGCGATTGGCTCGTCCCATAACCGCATTCTGCTCGTGAATCAGGCAAGGTTTCCCCAATGAGGCGGCGGCGAACAGGGGCGGCAAGGTGGGATAACCGCCGAAACCAACAATTGCTGCCGGCTGTAGCCGCCGCAGAATTGACTTGGCCTGTCGGTAACCCCGGGTGAGGGTCCATAGAGTTTTTGCAATGGCTACAGGCGATCTGCCGCGCAGGGTCGCAGAAGGGATTTCATAGAACTCGCGCGCCGGAAAAGAACCGGTGAAGCGATCGGTCCTCTGGTCGGTCATCAGATCAACAACAAATCCGCGTTTCTGCAATTCTTCCGACAGAGACTGAGCCGGGAACAAATGTCCCCCGGTCCCACCCGCTGAAAGCACGATTGTTTTGTTTGTCATATGCGCATCCCTCCCCGATGTCGGTCCCGATTGAGAGTGGACATGGAAATTGTCGGACCAATATTTTGCTTGGGTGCCCGATGCCGGGAAAGCCCAAGCAGGATACCAATGGTCAGGGACATAGCCAGCAGGGAAGAGCCCCCATAGGACACAAACGGCAGGGTCATGCCCTTGGCCGGAAGCAGTCCAACATTGACCAGCATATTAATCGCCGCCTGCAGTCCGAACAAAAAGGTCATGCCCAGTGCAGCAAGGCGGACAAAATGATCCGGATGCCTGGCAGCGGTCAAAATGCCGCGAATGACAATCGCCGTTACCAGACCGAGTATGACAAGGCAGGCGACGATGCCATATTCCTCGGCGATGACGGCAAAAATAAAATCCGTGTGGGCATCGGGAAAGTTCTGTTTCAGCTGTCCTTCTCCGAGACCACGTCCGAACCAGCCGCCATCAACGAAAGATTGAAGGGCGCGGTCAAGCTGGAAGCGATCTCCGCTGCCGGAATTCCAGAAAAGACCGATGCGGTCGGCAACATGGGGGAACCGAACGACGGCGATGCCAAACCCGATGAGGCCAATCAGGACAATGATCGCAATCCATAGGAGGGAGGTTCCTGAAAGGAAGAACAGGCCAGTCCAAACGGCTGCGAACAAAATGGATTGTCCGATGTCAGGCTGTTGCAGCAGGAGCAGCGTATACACCAGCAGAATAGCGATGGCGATTGGCAGGCCCGGCATGTCCTTGCGCGCGATCCACTGGGAAAAGGCCCAGGCGCTGAGCACGATAAAACTCGGTTTGGCAAACTCGGACGGCTGCAGGGAGAGGCCGAATAGGCGGATCCATCGTTTTGAACCGTTCACCTCAAGACCGGTAAACAACACCACAATCATCAGCGCCAGAGACCCTATCATAATCACCAGGCCGAACTGCCGCAGGTGGGTTGGAGATAGAAAGGAAACGAGAAA
>JBPCWG010000138.1:0-7763 GCA_051009705.1 Methyloligellaceae bacterium
CACCTTGAATTCGTCAGGGGATTGGGAGATAAGATCAAACTGGCGGGTCCGCTCATGGATGATGAAGGTCGCTATCCGAACGGCACAATACTTGTTATTGAAGCTGAGAATTTAGACGAGGCAAAATCGATTGCCCAAAATGACCCATATGCACAGGCGAATTTGTTCGAAAATGTTACCGTTCGCGCATGGAACTGGACAGTGGGCAATCCGGGAAATTAAGTATGAATTATTGGCTTGTTAAATCTGAACCAGGCAACTGGTCCTGGGACGATCAGGTAAAAGCAGGAAAATCGGGAACCGAATGGGATGGTGTCCGCAACTATCAGGCGCGAAATTTTATGCGCGATATGAAAAAGGGTGATCTCGCCTTTTTTTATCATTCGGTGGATGAAAAGACCGTTGTCGGTGTGGTCAAGGTCATCAAGGAAATCCACCCGGATTCGACGGATGATTCGGGAAAGTGGGAATGCGTGGACTTTGCTGCCGTCGGAGCAATCCCGGATCCCGTTAGTCTCGACCAAATCAAATCCGAACCGCGACTGGAAGACATGGTGCTGGTGAAAAACAGCCGGCTTTCGGTTCAGCCGGTAAGCAAGAACGAATGGAAAACAATCAGTAAAATGGGTGGCCTTAAGAAACCGTACTAGTCAAAACATCGATAGTATTTTATTGGCCAGTCATCAGGAGAACAATAATTGGAGAACAGTTAAATGGCTTTTTCCGGACTTAGCTACCTGGCCGTCTTGTTAGCGGCCATTGGTGGATTTGTGACGGGATCCATCTGGTACGGTGTTCTCGGCAAGGCCTGGTTGTCTGCCCTGGGAAAAACGAAGGAAGACCTGAAACCGACACCCCTGCCATTCGTTATTGCGGCCATCGCCCAGCTGGTCATGGCTTTCATGCTCGCGGGCATTCTCGGGCACCTGGGAGAGATAACAATATGGAATGGTGTCATTTCAGCATTTTTCATCTGGCTGGGATTCATACTGCCGTCCATGGCCGTTAATCATACCTTTCAGGGTGCTAAAGGCAAATTGACAGTGATTGACTGTGGTCACTGGCTGGCGGTTTTGGTCGTCCAGGGAACTATACTTGGAGCACTCGGCGTGTAATTTCGGCAAAAGCTTCTTCACGAGCCCGTCTCTTAAATATTATTCGACTAACGGGCTAGTTGCCGAATTGGTTACTTAGAACGATAATAATCATCAATTGTCAGCATCTTTGCTTGGGAGAGATCAAATGTCGGAAATTCACAATTACGAGGTACCTGCCGAATGGGCAAGCCGGGCACACGCGGATAACGATAAATATCTGCAAATGTATGAGCAAAGTGTCAGCGCCCCGGAACAGTTCTGGAATGAGCACGGCAAACGTATCGACTGGATAAAACCCTATTCTAAAGTTCAGAACACTTCCTTCGCTTCCGACAATGTTTCCATTAAGTGGTACGAAGACGGTACACTTAATGTTGCCGCGAACTGTATCGATCGGCATCTAGCGGATAAAGGCGATCAGGTGGCCATTATCTGGGAAGGCGATGATCCGACAGTCGACGAGAAGATCACCTACAATCAGCTTCATGAACGCGTCTGCAAATTCGCCAATGTCCTGAAAGCCAACGGCGTTTCCAAAGGTGACCGGGTTACCATATACCTGCCGATGATTCCGGAAGCCGCCTATGCCATGCTTGCTTGCGCAAGAATAGGAGCTGTCCATTCTATCGTATTTGGTGGTTTTTCTCCGGATGCCCTGGCCGGGCGTATTACCGATTGTGATTCAAAATTTGTCATAACCGCTGATGAGGGGCTACGGGGCGGAAAACCGGTTCCGCTCAAAGCGAACACCGACGCTGCCCTGGCCTCATGCAAGGGTGACGAAAAAGTGCTCGTCGTCAAACGAACCGGCGGTAATGTCGATTGGAATGCGAATCGCGACATTTGGCTGCACGAAGAACTTGTCAAAGTAAGCGCCGATTGCCCGCCGGAGGAGATGAACGCAGAAGACCCGCTATTCATTCTCTATACGTCCGGATCAACCGGCAAGCCCAAGGGCGTACTTCACACATCTGGTGGCTATCTGGTCTTTGCGTCCATGACTCATCAGTATGTATTCGACTATCATCCCGGTGATATCTACTGGTGTACCGCCGATGTCGGCTGGGTGACGGGACACAGCTATATTGTTTACGGTCCTCTTGCCAACGGGGCGACGACACTAATGTTTGAAGGTGTCCCTAACTATCCAACAGCATCCCGGTTTTGGCATGTCGTCGACAAGCACAGTGTCAATACATTCTATACGGCGCCCACGGCCATTCGCGCGCTCATGGGTGCCGGAGACGATCTCGTGGAACGAACAGATCGATCCTCGTTACGACTGCTTGGAACAGTGGGAGAGCCGATAAATCCGGAAGCCTGGGAATGGTACTACAATGTCGTTGGCGATAAGCGTTGTCCCATTGTCGATACCTGGTGGCAAACGGAAACCGGGGGCATCATGATCACACCGCTGCCGGGGGCCACCATGTTGAAACCGGGGTCCGCGACACGACCGTTTTTCGGTGTCAGACCGGCTCTTGTCGATGCCGACGGCAAAATTCTCGACGGTGCCTCGGAAGGCAATCTGGTGATCCTGGATTCCTGGCCGGGACAAATGCGAACGGTATTTGGTGACCATGAACGGTTTATTCAGACCTATTTTTCCAACTATGAAGGTATGTATTTTGCCGGCGATGGCTGTCGGCGGGATGATGACGGCTACTATTGGATTACCGGACGGGTTGACGATGTAATCAATGTTTCCGGCCACCGCATGGGAACCGCGGAAGTTGAATCCGCCCTGGTCGCCCATGACAAGGTCTCAGAAGCCGCGGTTGTCGGATATCCCCATGATATCAAGGGTCAGGGCATTTATTGCTATGTCACGCTCATGATGGGTGAAGAGCCGAATGATGATCTCAAGAGTGAATTGAAAAACTGGGTGCGCAAAGAAATCGGTCCCATTGCGACCCCCGATCTCATCCAGTTTGCACCCGGTCTGCCGAAAACGCGGTCGGGTAAAATCATGCGACGCATTTTACGGAAAATTGCCGAAGATGATTTTTCCAATCTTGGCGATACCTCAACCTTGGCAGAACCGGCCGTTGTTGATGATCTGATTGAGAATCGCCAGAACAAATAATTTCAAAACTTTCGGGTTCGGCGCGATCGAACCCGAATATCCTATTTATAGAGATCTGACCGGGTGGGCGGCAGTGGCGCGTCACCTTTCGGTGTAAAGCTTGCCACTGTTTGAAACAAGAGCAGAGATCCGCGCGAAAATGCCAGGGATACACCCGCTAAATAGGCCAGCCATATTCGATATTTCTCGGGCCCCACATTGGCGATCGCCTGATCCGCATTTTCAGCCAGGCGCTGATACCAAAGCCGGGTGGTCATAGCATAGTGCTCGCGCAGGGCTTCAACATCCTGCACTTCAAACCCTGCTTTTTCCATTTCCTGCAGGGAATGACCAATATTATCAAGCTCCCCGCCAGGGAATATATATTTGGCAATAGCGCGTTTTTCCGGCCGTGTCCTGAAACTCAATCTTTTTTTCTTCTTAGCGCGCCGCGCAATGGCATGATTGAGAAACAGCCCGTCTTTTGCCAATAATTGTCGAACTTTTTTCATATAGGCCGGAATATTTGCCAGTCCAATGTGCTCATACATGCCAATCGAAGCGATCTTGTCGAATTTTCCCTCAAGTGTCCCGTAATCCTGAAATGTGATCGTGACTCGTTCCTGAAGGCCCAGCTCATTTATGCGTTCCCTGGCGAAATGGAATTGCTCATCCGAAAGGGTGACACCATGGGCCAGGACACCAAAATTTTTTGCCGCATAGCAAATGAGACCACCCCAACCACAACCGATGTCGAGTAATCGCTCTCCGGATTTCAGGCGCAGCTTGCGACAAATGATCTCGAGCTTGTCGGCCTGGGCCTGCGCCAGATCATTGCTCCAGTCTTTAAAGTAGGCGCAGGAATACTGCATGTTTTGATCTAAAAACAGCTGGTAAAATTCATTGGACAAATCATAGTGAAATTGAACGAATTCCTTATTGTCACGCCTGGATTGGACGGTACCCGTTTCCTCGCCCTTGAATCCAAAATCCTCGCTGGCTTTATCGGCTTCGAAAAGACCGGCCGTTAGAAATGGGATTAGAGATTTGACAATCCCACTTTTGCTGATTGCCCGCATTTTGCGCCGCGTATGGGCGTCGTTAAACCGATGACCAAATTCAATCAGAGATATTCCGTCAAAGTCGATTTCGCTCCGAGCATAGTGCTGAATGAGGGTATCGAATTTTGGCCGGCGAATCAGATTACCAATGACCCCGGGTGAAGATAATTTGATAATGAAGGGTGATTCCCGAACCTCGCCAAGTGAATATAACTCGCCATCCCACAACTGTACCTGGCCATCGACATTCAATGCATCGGCGAACAGATTAATGAGTTTCCGGGCTGCTTCAATTTGTCGATCCGCCGACATTGTCATGTTCAGGGTCTCGTATTAGAAATCCGAAATGATTCCGTCTTTTTCCCAATCGCCGTAGCGTACAGGATCCAATCCGCCACGACCGCCGATTTCCTTAGATTTGGGGGCGTCGGAATTCGCTTTCTGATTCCGCCGTTCTTCTGCTTCGGCAAGAGCACGTTTGGCGGCTGGAGAAAGATTTCGAGGAGCTTGCCGCTTTTCTTCGGGATTCTTACTGTCACTCATGAAAAAACCTTCCCCAGTCAAGTGTACAATTCGGACGCGATCAACATTATATACTCATATGCAAAAGGTTGAAGATTCTGGCGAAAATGACCATTTTTGCTTAAAATTCAATCCATATCAGAGGTTTACATAATTTAATCAGTGGGTGAATTCAAATGAATTACATGCGCACAGCTATACTTCTAGCCGTCCTGACCGCCCTTTTCATGGGTGTTGGATTTGTTATTGGCGGCCAGGCGGGAATGATCATCGCATTCATCGTCGCCCTGGCAATGAACGTGTTCAGCTATTGGAATTCGGACAAAATAGTCCTGCGTATGCATAACGCACAGCTTGTGGATAGAAATTCGGCGCCGGAATATGTGGATATGGTCAGCCAGCTTTGCGAAAATGCAAATTTGCCGATGCCGGCCTGCTATATCATGCATTCGGACCAGCCAAACGCTTTTGCAACCGGTCGGGATCCGGAAAATGCGGCAGTATGCGCAACAACGGGACTGCTGGACATCCTGTCCAAGGAAGAAGTGGCAGGTGTCATGGCCCATGAACTGGCCCATATACAGAATCGCGACACCCTGATCATGACCATTACGGCAACCATTGCCGGTGCCATTTCCATGCTTGCCAATTTCGGCCTGTTCTTTGGTGGCAATCGCAACAACTCCATGGGTTGGATAGGCACCCTGGCGATGGTATTCCTGGCTCCAATGGCGGCAGGTATCGTCCAGATGGCCATTAGCCGAACGCGTGAATATCAGGCGGACAAGCTTGGAGCCGAGATTTGCAATCGCCCTCTCTGGCTTGCCTCTGCCCTGAAAAAAATTGCTGGTGCGACGGTTCAGATTCCAAACATGTCAGCGGAGCATAACCCGGCATCAGCGCATATGTTCATAATGAATCCGCTATCGGGCGAACGCATGGACAACTTGTTTTCCACACATCCAAATCCTGACAATCGCATTCAACGTCTCATTGACTTGGCCGGAGAATGGGGCCAAGTTGAAGGAGAATACAGCAAACCTCTTCACGAAGGACCGTGGAATTTTGAGGATTCTGAACGAGGTCCCTGGGGTTAAAATTACAAGTATAGAACCAGCCCACGACCCGGAGGCACAATTTGAGCGAAGTTGAACAGGCCAAAAATCTTCGGGATCCTAAAAAAGAAAGTTTCGTCGGTCTGCCCGTGCGCCAAGCCGCCGTAAATTTATTACAAAAGATTCTGGTTGAAAGAAAACCGCTGGACCAGCTTATCGGCCGATTTGGGTCCGGAAGCGCCTTGAGCGGACTTACCCACCGAGACCGGGCTTTTGCTCACGCAATTGTCGCTACTTCCCTGCGGCGGCTCGGTCAGATCGACCATGTCGTAACAAATTTTCTCGATAAGCCTCTTCCCAAGAAATGCGGAAAGCTGCGCGAAATCCTGATCGCCGCAACGGCACAAATATTGTTCCTTGGCTCGGCACCTCATGCACCAATAAATTTGGCGGTTCGTCAGTGCCAACTGGATCGCAAAACACGCAGATTCGACAAGCTCACGAATGCCATTCTGAGGCGCATTGATCGGGAAGGAAGAAAACTTGTCGACTCGGAGAATTCCTACCTTCTCAACACTCCCGGATGGTTGTTCGAGAGGTGGGAAGAAACATATGGGCCGGAAGCGGCCCGCTACATTGCCGATGCAAATCTTTCCGAAGCCGTTTTGGACTTAACCGTTAAATCCGATACCCAAGGCTGGGCGAACCGGTTGAATGGCGTTGTGCTGCCCACGGGCACTATTCGGCTTGAGACTAAAGGGCGCATTGAAAACCTTGCGGGCTATGACGAAGGAGCGTGGTGGGTCCAGGATGCAGCCGCTGCCTTACCGGCTCGGCTACTTGGTGAAATCAAAGGCCGCAGAGTTGCGGATATCTGTGCAGCCCCTGGCGGTAAAACCGCACAACTATGTATGTTGGGTGCAGAAGTTACTGCGGTTGACAGTTCGGCGGCACGTCTCGACCGACTGAAATCCAATCTCGATCGCCTCAGTCTGAATGCCGAGATTGTCGAAGCCGACGCGACGGAATGGGCACCCAGAAACAAGTTCGATGCCATTTTGCTGGACAGTCCATGCTCAGCAACCGGGACAATACGCCGTCACCCGGATATTATGTATTTAAAGACCCGCAATGATATCGAAGAATTGTCGGAACTGCAGTTCCGGCTTCTGGACAACAGTCTGAACAACTTAACCGCCGGTGGCTTTCTCGTTTACTGCACATGTTCCCTGGAACCGGAAGAAGGGTCCGGGCTCGTGTCGAGAATGCTCGATGCCCGTGACGATATTCAACTGGTTCCTTTCGACAGGAACGACAAACTCGTAAACCCCGATTGGATTGTCGATGGATGCGTAAGGACTTTGCCATACTACATGCCCATGGGAACACCTGAATTGTCGGGAATGGATGGTTTTTTTATCGCGCGATTAACTAAGCACGAGTGATACCGACAGATGCCTGCTAACGATATCAGCCGAACTTCCAATCTTACAGTTTACGCTCTTGGGGAAATTCAACGTGCCGCGCTAGGAAGTGTCCTGAAATCACCCATGAACAGGTGGAGATATGGCGGCCCTCCGGTGCAGGGTCTGCTTCTGATACCCCAGGACTTGCGAACCTGTGATCCGAGTTTTGCAGTAGAAATCGAAAATGGATATTTTGGATTGGCGGGCATTGCCATGCGGACGCAGAGGGCCTCGCCCTTCGCTCTGGCAACCCCGAACACGGCCTGGACGAGAGAACTTCATGGGTTTTCATGGCTTCGACACTTAAAAGCGGCCGAAGATGAAGTTTCCCAATCCTACGCCCTGAATCTGTTCCAGGACTGGGTCTCCCATTACAAATTTTGCAGAGGCATCGCCTGGCAGCCGGAAGTTGTTGCCCGGCGTATCATATCCTGGCTCAGCCATTCCAACCTGCTGCTTGATGATACGGGTCCGGATCAACATGCGATGTACATGCA
>JBPCWG010000139.1:0-6664 GCA_051009705.1 Methyloligellaceae bacterium
GAACGCAAGCGGGGTCCGTTCGGGTTGCTTTTTAAATGGGGCTTTATTGTTTTCAATCTGGCAATGCTGGTTCTGTGCCTGCAAAGCGGTACCGGGGCGCTGCTGCCCCTGATATTTCTCTGGTTCATTGGCGCCCTTATACTCGGGCTGCTGACCTATCTCACCCGCGTCAATCATCTCGAAGTCTATTTGTCCTGAGCGGTATTGACCCTTCAATCCGCTGAGCCCGTTGGTTTGCCGCGGTCATAGGTCTCGGCAAAGTGTGCCACGGGCAGCCCGGGCAAGGTCCGGCAGGTCCAGATATGGGCGGCGTTTTCCAGGCTGACGATCGTGTTGAGCGCCCCTCCCTTCACAATCTTGATGTCCGGTTTTTTCGAATTTACATGCCAGAGCCGGCTGCCGCATTGGCCGCAGAAATAGCAATCGATTTCGCCTCCGCTATCGGCAGGCCGGGACCATTTTTTTGGCGTCCCCTGCAACAGCCGGAACGCCCCTGCCGGCAATGGAACCGAAATACCGAAGGCTGATGCCGACTGTTTTTGGCACTCGCGGCAGTGACAGCAATATATATCCGTGGGTTCCGTCTGCAGTTCAAAGCGCACCGATCCGCACTGGCAGCTTCCGGTCATTGGCAGGATCATGGTCTAAACTCGCTATTTGGTTTGTTTGCGCGCCGTAACCTCGATTTCGATTTTCATGCGCGGGTCGGCCAGACCGGCGACCATCATGGTTGCTGCCGGCCGCACGGAATCGAGATAGGACCGGATCACCGGCCAGCAGGGCTCGAAATCCTGCCCGTCGGGAAGAATATACCGGACCCGCACGATATCTTCGAACCCGGCCCCGGCCTCCTCGAGCGCCCAGGAGATATTCCTGAAACATTGCTCGGTCTGGGCTGCCGGGTCATCGGCAATGGTCATATCGCCATAGTCAAATCCGGTGGTTCCGGAGATGAAAATCCAGTCCCCGTCAACGACCGCACGTGAATAGGCGACATCTCTTTCAAAAGGCGAATTTTGCGATAGGTTCCTGCGCGACATGGGAGTTCATCCGGTTTTTAGCCCCGAGTTCCACTGAATAGCCGGTTTTACGCTTGAAAAACAGCCCTTTAAAGTTAGCCTCACCCCTAAACAGGTGCACAATCTTGTCGTTATTCCCAACTAGGTTGACGCGCATAAGGAAATTTGATTTGAACTACCGAGAAAATCAGGAAAAATCACTTTGGATATTGAAACTAAAGGAAAAAACATGAAAAAACCCCAGCAATTCATGCACAATTTTTGGCTGAGTTTGGTCTGCGCGCTTTTTCTCTCAATCACAGGAACTCAAGCCATGGCGGATGCCCAGACGGATTATCTTAAAACCAATGCCAAGGCCAAAGGTGTGAAGGTGACCCAGAGCGGTCTCCAGTACAAGGTCTTGAAACAGGGCTCAGGCAAGACGCCCGGCGCATCTAACCGGGTTGAGGTCCACTATCTGGGCAAGCTCATCGATGGCAAAAAGTTCGACAGCTCTTATGATCGCGGCCAGACCATCACATTTCCCCTGGACGGTGTCATCAAAGGGTGGACCGAAGGTCTGCAATTGATGAAGGAAGGGTCGAAGTACGAATTCGTTATCCCGGCTGATCTCGCTTATGGATCCCGTGGTGCAGGTGGGGTCATTCCTCCGGGCGCCACACTTGTGTTTGAAGTTGAGCTGGTAAAAGTTGTAAACTAGAGCTTCCGCGCTGGTGTTGTCCGGTAAATCAAACCGGACAGCACTCGCCACCACCTTCGGAAAGTCGTTTTCGGGGAGAAAGCTCTTGGCTGCAACACTTAATACTGAAACACGAAATACTGAAACGCCGAATACTGAGACGCAACAGACTATGCCCGACGACGGGGCCTATCTGTTCGTTAAGCAGGATTGCCCCACCTGTCGCCTCGTCGAACCCGTTGTCCGGGACCTGCAGTCCCGATCCTCCGCTCTCACAATTTTTGTTCAGGACGATATGTCCTTTCTTGCAGGCGTCGAGGGCGTCCGCGACGATCGATCCCTGGAACAAAGCTATCATTTGAATATTGAGTTTGTTCCGACGCTGATCGAAATTTCGGGCGGTAAGGAAGTCCGGCGTATTATCGGCTGGGACCGGCCGGATTGGCAATCCTATTTCGAAGACCCGGATCTCGGTGCCGACCTGCCCCCTGGGCAACCCGCGTGCGGTTCGCTTTCGGTGGCGCCGGGTGCCGAGGACTATCTCCGGGGGCGCTTCGGACCCAACAGTTTTAAATCCAGATTTTTCAACCTTTCCCGTTTTGATGATCCCGTCGAGCAGGCTTACGATCGAGGCTGGACCGACGGTCTGCCCATCGTGCCGCCAACATCCGAGCGAATTTCGCGCATGCTTGCGGGAACAACCCGGGATCCCCGGGAGATTGTCGGCAATATTCCTCCCAACCTTGCAGAATGTACGGTTGAGAAAGTCGCCATCAATGCTGTCATGGCCGGTTGTCTGCCTCAGTATATGCCGGTCGTCCTGGCGGCGCTTGAAACGGCGCTGGAGCCCAATTTCACCCTTCACGGATTACTGTGCACGACCTGTTTTTCCGGTCCGATCATCATTGTCAACGGTCCCATCGCCGCCGAGATCGGCATGAACTGGGGCATCAATGCGCTGGGGCAGGGCAATCGGGCGAATGCGACGATTGGCCGGGCTCTGCAGCTGATTGTCCGCAATGTCGGTGGCGGCAAGCCCGGGGAGATTGACAGGGCCACCCTCGGCAATCCGGGAAAATACACGTTCTGTTTCGCCGAGGATGAAACGGATCCAACATGGATGCCGCTTTCCGAGGCGTTGGGATTTGAGAAAAGCAGCAACACGGTCACGCTGTTTCCCGGTGACGGTGTTCACGGGTTCGGCGACAGCCGTTCGCGGACACCGGAGGAATTGACCCGTTCGTTTGCAATGGGTTTGCTGGGGTGTCTTCATCCCAAGCTCTGCGAGGCGACCTATGCGGTTCTCATCATCAGTCCGGAACATTATGCCATCTACCGCGACGCCGGCTGGGATCGGGAGAAAATCACCAGCGAGCTTTACAAGGCGACAACAAGGCCCGGTCGCGACCTCATCCGCGGCGCCCGGGGGGTAGGTGAGGGCATTGATCCTGCCCGCGCCGATGAAGATGTCGCCAAATTTTACGAGGATGGTCTGATGATTGTGCGTGCCGGTGGCCCGGCCGGACTTTTTTCGGGTATTCTGACCGGCTGGACCGCCGGCCGGCATCGCCATGAATCGAAACCCATAACCAGAGAGATCAAATTATGAAAGACGAACTGAAAATTTATGATCCCACCGGAGAACAGGCTCCGGCAATGCGCGAACGTCTCGCTCCGCCTGCTTCTCTCGAAGGGAAAACTGTGGCGCTGTTCGATATCGGCAAAACGCGGAGTGATGAGTTTCTCGACTCTCTGGAGCCGGAATTGAATAGCCGGGGCATCAAAACCCTGCGTGTGGCCAAGCCGACAAACGCCAAGGTTGCGACAGCGGAGATTTTACAGGAAATCGTGTCCGGGGCTGATCTTGTCGTTGAAGCCTTGGCGGACTGAGGCTCCTGCACGTCGTGCGGTCTGCATGACATGAACAATCTCGACAAACAGGGAATTCCAGGCACATTTGTTGTCACGACAGAGTTCAAACAGGCGGCGAATGTTCAGGGCAAGGCCCTCGGGTTCAAACCGGCGATCGTATGGGTGGATCATCCCATACAGAACCGCAATCCCGATGAACTGCGGGCATTGGCGGTCAGCGCGGTATCTGAAATCTTGAACCAGATTACGTCTGCGCATCAGAATTAAAGGGGATCAGGTCACCAGCGCCGGAACGATCAAAAAAATCACTGGTGGGGGCTAATTCGTAAATATGGATGCAAAAATGACCTCAATCGCAACTGAATGTCAGATTTCACAAAATTGAGAATTTACGTTTCGCCGGTTTTGACCTAAGTAATTCCTCAAACAGAGCGATAGGCATCTCGTCATCTTATTCCGTTTCAGTTCGAAACATTCTCACGCGAAACGTATTTATGAGTTCTAAGTCCGCAAAATTATCTGCAGCCCGGATATTCTCAGGGCTCACAATGATTTTGGCAGTTATAATGTCCGTCCCGCAATTGCAGGCACAGACATCCAAGACCGAGACCGATAAATTCTGTGAACAAATTCTCAGCACCGGCGGCGGGCTGAATTTTGAAGAGATACGCACCTGGATGGACAAGGGTTCGGAGTGGGCCGTCCAAAATCTCACCACCGAGCAGCTCTCGACAATCAAAAGTTATATTCTTTACGAAGAAAATCTGAAATTTAGATGCCGCGAATTTGTGCCCGTTCCCATTCGAAACCCGGTCGAGCGGCCCGTAAGGCAAGTTACAGAAGTAAAAAAGTCGGGATCGAAGCGGGCGGGGCGAAACCAACGGAATATTCCGTTGCCGCGCAGAAAGCCGATTTAGGCGGATTGCCGGCTTTTTTCAGCATCTTGAGATAAAGTTTTCCACAGGCTCGGGCGTGCACGGGGTGATCACAATATATACATAAACTTATTCTAATCTGTGAATTGACAGCGCATTAACCCCGCACACGCGCTGTCATAAGCAAGTTAGAGTAAGCCCTCTTCACTCTAGCTTGCTTCGCGTGCGGTCCTCACTTTTTCTGCATTATTCCCTCGGAATCCCCTCTGATTTGAAAATGAACTGTCTGATATCTGATATCTGATATCTGGTATCTGGCGCGATTGCGCGAGAGGTGATTGCCCATCAGGTGTTTGGGCATAAGAGTGAAGGATTTTTGCCATGAGGAAAATATCGAACGACAGCGGAACGTTGGAACACGGCCCGGAGACCTTGAACCTAGCGAGAATGGAGGGATAGGCCCGTTTTATTCAAGATTGATGATCGACGCTTTCGATTTCAAAAGCCGCCGCGGTGATCCCGATTGTTTCATTCTGCAAACCTGCTTGTATTGCAGCCTGAGACCACGGAGGAAAATCTCTTTCTTTGATATATTGGAAAGAATTTCGTGTAGCTTGGAAAAGCTTCCCTGGGACTCGACGAGTTGATCCACCTGCCGGTTTAGCATGTCGATTTCGCCCTGCCCCTCAAGAATTTGCCGATTAAGCTGGCCAATCCGTTCGTCAACAGATTTCATTATCGTTCACCCGACCCGTTTATTGCGGCTATAACACCAGTTGTCGTTAACGATAACAACTCGTAATACTTGAAATGGTTAACCCGCAATCGCCAACCGGTCCTATAAATAACAGACAGAAATCAGTTAGCAAAGGATCTGTTCTTTGAAATTTCATTTTGCTTCCGATCTGCATCTGGAAAGAGGCGCTCTCGATGTAACTGTACCTGAAGGCGATGTCCTTCTTCTTGCCGGTGACATTGTTGTGGCTAAATGCTTTGATCCCGAACAGCAAGAATCGTCCGTTCTCGAGCGCCGGGAACGTTTCGAGCAGTTCTTTCTGGACGTCGGTCGGAAATTCGATCAGACCTTTCTGATAGGCGGCAATCATGAACCCTATGGCTGCGAGTTTGACCAGGCGCATGAATTGCTGCGCACCCATGTGGGGGATGTTGAACAATATCGTACGACTTATTTTGACGCCGGGGCGACCATGGTCGGCAATGTTCTGCTCATCTTTACGCCGCTCTGGAGTGATTTTGACGGTCAGGATCCCGGCTGTATTGAAAAAGTCGGCCGGCGTCTCAATGACTTTAAAATGATTGCCAAGCAATGCACGGACGCGGAGGGAAAGCCGGGTGTGCGCCGGTTCACCCCTCATGATGCCATTGCGGAATTTCAGCGAGCCACCAGATTTATCCGGGAGACTCTGGCTGCCCATCCGGGACAACCGACCATCGTCGTCACCCATCACGGCCCCACCCGTCAAATGCTCAATAAGTTTCTCGCAGGTCACAATCTCGATGGCGGCTTTGTTTCAGATCTGGAACAGCTGATCCTCGGACATCCCCAGATCAAATACTGGGTTTGCGGACATACCCATGTGCGCAAATCCGTCGAAATCGGAGAAACGACAGTGATCGCCAATTGCCGCGGCTATGTGGGCCGCGAGAGGCTGGCCACGAATTTTTCATTTCAAACAATTGAAGTCTGATCCCGGAGTTCCGGTCGTGGCCGGAATATCCGACCCATTTACACTGATTTGATCCCCTGCAACATCAGTCTTGCTCCGGAGTGGATGTTTGTTCTAATTTGGACAGATAGAGAACCGGAAA
This sequence comes from Methyloligellaceae bacterium, assembly GCA_051009705.1. Taxonomy (GTDB): domain Bacteria; phylum Pseudomonadota; class Alphaproteobacteria; order Rhizobiales; family CAYWUX01; genus JANQOC01. The sequence goes on from JBPCWG010000139.1 coordinate 6,276, forward strand.
GCTTCAGTCAAAAAACAGCACCCGACTTGCATTTGGAGGAAATTCTTCACTATGAAAAAGCTTGCATTAATCGCTGCTCTTGGGACCCTCGGATTTACCGGCCCTGCCAGCGCCGAAGACATAAAAATTGGATTTGTAACGACGCTCACAACCCCTGCCGCCGTGATCGGCAAGCAGATGCAGAATGCGGTCAACCTCGCCGTCGAGCATATGGGCGGAAAAATGGCGGGTAAAAACGTCAACATCATTTTCGAAGATGACGGTTTTAAACCGGAAATCGGAAAACAGAAAACCGACAAGCTGGTCAAGCAGGACGATGTCCCGTTCATTGCCGGCTATATCTGGTCCCACGTTCTGCTGGCTTCGCGAAAGTCGGCTCTCGACGGGGG
>JBPCWG010000140.1:0-15200 GCA_051009705.1 Methyloligellaceae bacterium
CGCCTGTGTATGGACAGTCGATCGACTTGACATCAATCGAAGCCGTGTGAATGTCGCCAATCTGCAGAATTCGCGATGGCAGGAACGGAACACCCATGCGCGCGGCGTGAAAGCGCAGGATCATCGAAAAATTTGTCCACTCTTCGATCTCGATGGAGCCGTCTTTTACAGCTCTCCTGAATGCATGGGAAAGTCCGATCCCGGGATTGCCGATATAACCGAATATGACCTTGGTCACGGCGCCGGCACCGATCATCTGGTCAAACAATATATCGGTGCCCGAACGACAGATTGTTAAGTCAGTTCGTTTCTGCCGTAAAATTTCATGAGCGAGTGCGAATGGAACGCAATGTCCGAATCCTCCGACAAACAGGCACTGGCCGGAGCGCACATTGTCCTGAACCATATTCGAAAGGGAAACTAGTTTTCCTGTTTCCGACACGAGTCACCTGTTTGCTGGTTGATCTCCTGAATTCAGGGTGGCGAACTTACGCCTCCCCGCCATTGAAATTTGCCTTGCCAAACTTGGCGGGATCGACACCGAGGAGCCGTATCGCATTCAGCCCGCATATGTCAGCCTTGTCCTGGTCGCTCAGAGAGGGAACCTGCCCCACATGTTCCACCGGATCGTATTCGGCCATATCAAACGGATAGTCGGTTCCCAGAACCACATGGTCCGCCCCATATTTGGTTGTCAGAAATTCAAGCTGATCAATCGCGAACACGATGGTATCGAAGTAGAATTTTTTCAGATAATCGGTGGGAGGCCTGGAGATAAATTCGCAGCAATCCGGTCGTGCCGCCCAGGCATGATCCATCCGGGCTGCATAGTGAGACGGGAAAGCTCCGCCATGAGAAAGGACAATCTTCAGGTCGGGATACCGTTCCATCACACCATCGAAAATCAGATAATGAATGGCAACGCTTGTATCCAGCGGATTGCCGATCACATTGGTCAGATAGTGATTTGACAATCGATCACTGGCAAAGGATGTGGGATGAATCAGGATTGTCGCCCCAAGCTCCTGGCACTTTTGCCAGAACGGCTCAAATCGCTCTGCAGAAAGCTCATCTGAACGGACATGGGCGCCGATTTCGATTCCCGGCATGCCCAGTTCCCCCATGCATCGCTGCAACTCACTGATTGCCAGGTCCGTATCCTGAAGAGGTACTGTACCCAGCCCGACGAACCGGTCTGGCGCTGACTTTACCGCATCGGCTATGGCATTATTTGTGATCTGATTGGATTCATGGCCGAGATTGGAATCGACAAGATAGTGAAATGTTGGCGGCGCCGGGGAGATGGCCATAACATCAATGCCCATTCGGTCCATGTCCTTGAGCCGTTGTTCGGTGCCTGTGAGTTCCTCCCACCGATCCTTGTTCTGTTTTTCATTGATTTGCCGAGTTTTCTCCGGTGCAAACTTTACTGCCTCCAAGGCTTCGGGCGGCAGATGCGGTTTGACAAGATTAACGGCATCGGGAACCAACATATGACCGTGAAGATCGATGACAATACTGTCAGGGCGTGAATACCCACCCTTCGTATGTTCGCGGGCACCCGAGGCCTCATAGGGACGACATGCAGACGCATTGGACATAAATTATTCTCCGTAGTTTTAAGAGCTAGTCGATAACTTCCAAGGACCGAAGTTCTGATATTTCATCCGAGTTGAGATTGAGAAGTTCTGTTAATACAGACTCCGTATCCTGACCGAGGACTGGTGGTGGCCGGTCTTCCGCGGCCTTAAAGCTGGAAAACAGGTAAGGGGCCGCGATCAGATTAATGGAGCCTACAGTGTTATGGTCAAGTTGCACGAGCATTTTGTTGGCTTTGGTTTGTTCATGATCAAGGGCCTCCTTGACTGAATTGATTTTGCTGCAGGGAATGCCTTTTTTATTCAATACTTCTATCCAGTAATCCACATCGTGCTCGCTAAAGACTTTTTGAATCAGGTCATCGATAATTTTTCGATTGCGTACCCGGTTGGCATTCGTCTGAAAGCGATCATCGGATGCCCATTCAGGATGTCCGAGAACATTGGACAGGCGAGCAAATTGCAGGTCATTGCCTACAGCCAGTGCCAGATCACCGGAACGACAGGCAAATGCACGATAAGGAACGATGTTCGGATGACCGTTACCGTAACGCTCGGCGTCTTCACCACTTGCAAGAACATTGGAAGCGACGTTGGCCAGCATGGATATGCTTGTATTGAACAGGGACAGGGCGATTTTCTGGCCTTGACCGGTTTGATGCCGGGCATTCAGCGCTGCCAGAATAGTCATTCCGGCATATAACCCGGTACAAATGTCGACAATCGCGACGCCGAGTTTCATCGGTTCGCCCTGTTCCTCACCGGTGATACTCATAAGGCCGCTTTCTGCTTGCAGTAGAAAGTCATAACCGGGCATGCCGCCTTTCGGGCCTTGATCGCCATATCCGGTAATCTGGCAGTGCACGATGTGCGGAGCATTTTCCCGGAACCAGTTCTCATCCAGTCCCCATTTTTCCAGGGTGCCGGATTTGAAGTTCTCAATCAGCACGTCCGATTTTTTGAGCAAGTCACGCAGAATTTTCTGGCCACGCTCATGTTTCAGGTCGAGGGTGACGCTGAGCTTGTTCCTGTTGACACCCAGATAATAGGCCGCTTCGGATCCCACAAATGGCGGACCCCAACCGCGCGTGTCGTCGCCGGATTTGGGTCGCTCAATCTTTACAATTTCAGCACCCATGTCTCCGAGATTCATCGTGCAAAAAGGGCCTGCCAATATGCGCGTCAGATCAACAACCCGGACGCCGGAAAGTGGCTTGCTCTGCTTCTGTTCCGTCATCAGTTCACTCAGCTCGCAGGGGCCTGGTTGGCATCATTGGCCAGATCTTCCAAATATGTGTCGACTTTGTCTTTTCTCGCCTGACGATATTTCTGAAAATCCGGTTTTCGCTTTTCGAGGAATGCGTTCATCCCTTCCAGAGATTCTTCCGAGCCCCAGATCTCGGCAAGAAGCTCCATACCATGTTGCCAGGAAGCATATAGAAGATCGGATTCGAAATTCAGAGACTTTTTGGTGGCGCGCAAAGTCTGTCCCGAATAGCCTTTAATTTGTTCGCACCATTCTTCGGTCGCTTTCCGCAGCTCACTCTGGGGGACGCACTTGTTGATTAAGCCAACCTCGACAGCTTCTTTTGCCGGAAAAGTTCGGCAAAGGAAAATCATTTCCCGTGCCAGCCGCTCACCGATGAGACGGGGGATATATTGGGTTGCGCCAACTGTCGGACAGGCACCGACCTTTGCACCGGTTTGACCGAAATGTGCATTCTCCGATGCGATGACCATATCACACCAGAGCGCGAGCTCATGGCCCCCGCCCATGCACCATCCGTTGACCATGGCGATAACCGGTATCGGCAGCCCGCGAATGGTCATCGCCAGGCTCAGCATGCGATCATTCCAATGGGCGGCATTGGCCCGGTTAAGGCGCATCATGGCATGAAAATCGCCACCGGCAGAAAATGCCTTATCTCCGGCACCGGTAACGACAGCAACGGCTATAGAAGGATCATTCCGCGTGGACTTGAAGGCGTCTATCAGTTCATCCAGCGTCTGCTCGCGAAAAGCATTTCGGACTTCAGGTCGATTGATTGTGATCCATGCGACACCGTCGATAACTTCAAACAATATTTCCTTATAGTTGTGTGATTCTGTAGATGACATTTTATTGCCTCATGACTCTTTTGGTTTAATCCGTGAACCGACTTATCACATAGCAAAGTGAAGCTGAACAGGCGGGACCGAGAAAATTATGCCAGTGATCCGCTTTTCATTTCAATCCGTCAAGAGTGAAAATTCCCCAAAAAGTGAATTTAAACCGCCGGTGCCGTCGGATTTCGGAGATGTCAAATATGCAGATGAAGCCGTTCGGATCCGAGTCTGTTGCCAGTATTGTCGTGTTTGTTACGACCTCCTCCCATCCTGGACAGATCGGGTGCAGTCAGACCGACGCGAACTTTGATTTGTTGGCAAAATCACAGCGTTCTGATAATTGACCGGGTTAAGGCTGTCACAATCGGGCGTGAAACGGACCCCTCCGTACATTTCTTACTCGGATTGCATCTGCATGGGATCCAAAAATCGCAGTCCAACCCGAATTCTAAGCAACCAGACGATCCTGACGTCGAAACGGAATCTGCCATGCCCAACGATACATTACTGGCTCCATTGTTGGCTTTGGGAGGATCCTGTTGTTTTGCCTTTGGCCTTCACTTTCAGAAAATGGGCTTGCGAGATGCGAGCCCTCGTTTTGGTGTTCTCATCGTCGTGACGACATCGGCCATGGTTTTTTGGATTTTTTCTCCCTTTTTCCTGAATACGGACTATTTTTTCACCCAGGCTTTTTTGATATTCGCGGTCATAGGGCTCATTCGACCGGCTCTGTCGACAACCCTGGCCACGACTGGGCTGAAATATCTGGGCCCCTCCCTAACGAGCGGACTTGCGGGTACGACGCCCATATTTTCCGCCTTGCTGGCATTTGTCATACTGGGAGAAATTCTAAGCTGGGGTATCGCCATTGGAACCGCAGCGGTTGTCCTGGGATTGTTCTACACCGCCTGGCGGCCGGGAGGTGTCTCGCAGGACTGGCCCTTTTGGGCGCTCTTTCTGCCTCTGTCTGCGGCTTTGATACGATCATCCGGACATGCCTTCACAAAATTTGGATTTGGAGAAGTCCCAAGCCCATATTTTGCCATGCTTGTCTCCACGACCGTGTCCGCCATCGTGCTTTATGCATCTTTCACTGTCAGCGGTGAGTCCGTATCGAAATTCAGGGCACATCATTTGTGGTTCGTTCTGGCGGGACTTTCAACCACACTTGCCGTCACTCTGACCAATTTTGCGCTTTTCATGGGGGAACTCGTGAGGCTGCAACCCATAATGGCCAGCACTCCTGTATGGACAATACTGATCAGCTATTTCATTTTTAAGAACGAAACGCTGACTCCAAGGACAATCATTACAGTACTCATCATCCTGTCCGGTGTCTTATGCGTCATTTTATTCGGCTAGACCAAGTTCAATGCCTGATTACGGAGACGAAACTTAATTTTGCCCGAGTTCGCGAACGGCTCTTTTCGGAGTTCACAAATGAATTGCAAAAACGACAGGAAGAGGCAGAAAAGACACAGTTTTTGTGACACAATAGATTCTATATATTCAAATACAGTGTCATATTATCCGTGGTCGGAATCAAGGGGATAGAACCGAATACATCGAATTGCGTATTCAGTTTGAGGATCAGTTATGCGTCGATTGTCAAAACCGATTGGGGAACTAAAGATCCATTATGACGTCGTTGTTGTTGGGTCAGGCTATGGCGGTGGTGCCGCGGCATCTCGAATGTCGCGTAGCGGATATTCGGTCTGTTTGTTCGAGCGGGGGAAGGAATACAGCATCGGAGACTTCCCGGATCGAATTTCCGAAGCGAACTCGGAATTTCAGATTACCCGCGGCGATTCGCACTTCGGTTCGAAGCTCGGATTGTATGACCTGAGAATCAACGATGACATCAATGTATTCGTGGGCTGCGGGTTAGGTGGCACGTCACTGATCAATGCCAATGTCTCCCTTCCACCTGATGAGCGAGTATGGGAAGACGACGTCTGGCCTGAAGAACTGATGGACGATGATGGGGATCGAGACGAAGGGTTTGCCCGCGCCGAAAGGATGCTCAATCCAACCCCTTATCCCAACAAGACAAACCTCGACAAGTTGCGCGCATTGAGAATATCCGGTGCAGCTCTCAACAAGGAATGTATTACACCACCGATTAATGTGACTTTCGAAAAGCAGGTCAATCGGGCCGGGGTCATGCAACCCGCCTGTACCCTCTGCGGAGATTGTTGCAGCGGCTGCAATGTCGGCTCAAAAAACACGACACAGATGAACTATCTGCCCGATGCAGTGAATCATGGTGCAGAAATTTTTACGGAGTGCAGTGTCAGTTCTATTCGCAAAGAGCGTGGCAAATGGCGCGTGTTCTTCGAACTTGTTGGGCGAGAGAGAGAAAAATTTGGCGCTCCAGAACAATCTATTTCCGCCGATATTGTGATATTGAGTGCCGGAACGCTCGGATCAACGGAAATATTACTCCGTTCTCAGGAACAGAATGGATTGAAACTATCCGAGCAACTTGGAAATCGGTTCACCGGGAATGGCGACGTTCTTGCATTTGCTTACAACAATGATGTTCCCATCAATGGTATCGGCTTCGGTCATCCGCCCCGAGTGGATGTTCCACCTGTCGGGCCCTGTATTTCCGGGCTGATCGATTTGCGGGACACTGACCGTCTGGAAGATGGCATGGTCATCGAAGAAGGAAGCATTCCATCTTCGCTGGCACCGCTTCTGCCACCATTGTTTTCAACTGGAAATATCGTCTTCGGGGAAGATACGGATTTCAGCATTTCCGATGAAGCCAGTGAAGCCAAGAGAGCATTACAGAGCTGGTTTCTCGGCGCTTACAAAGGGGCTGTCAACCATACCCAGACTTTTCTGGTTATGTCTCACGATAATGGTGACGGCCAGATGCGTCTGGATGGCGGAACACTTAAAGTGAACTGGCCGGGCGTGGCCAAACAGGAAGTCTTCACCCGCGTCGAGCAAAATCTGCGCATTGCCGTCGAAGCCAATGGCGGGGCTTACATTGAGAATCCGATTTCGAAGACCGCTTTCGGCGAAAACATGATTACAGTACACCCGTTGGGAGGATGTGCAATCGGGAAAGACCGGGGTTCCGGTGTTGTCAATCACAAATGCCAGGTGTTCGACGGTGAACAGATCGAAGCCGCAGATGCGGTTCATGAAGGACTGTATGTTTGCGATGGTTCGATCATCCCGCGGCCTTTAGGCGTCAACCCGTTGCTGACGATTACAGCGCTTTCCGAGCGTGCCATGATTCATCTGGCTCGAGACTATAATCTGCGGTTTGATGACAAGCCAAAGGTGGATGCACCGACGCGCCCTGCCGGAATTCTGCAGCCACGGGTGACCATGCCAGCTGGTGTCGAATTTACGGAACGAATGGCTGGTTTTATATCTGGACAGGAAGCAAAAGATTTTGACGCCGCGGCGCTTCATGGAAAAAGAGAAGGCAACAATCTCAGTTTTACCGTTACGGTGATAATCGATGATGTCGACGCATTTGTCGATGATCCCGACCGTACCGGCAAGTTGGTCGGTTCCGTTATCTGTCCGGCAATCTCTCCCGATCCGCTGGATATAAGTGCCGGTACGTTTAATCTCATGCGCCGGGACGAGGATGCAGTTGAGACACGACGGTTTGACTATGAGATGACCTTGGCGGCAACAGATGGAAAGATCTATCGGCTACATGGCTACAAGATTGTTCGGGCCGATGCCGGACTGGATCTATGGGAAGACACGACGAAACTCTATGTTGAGTTACATGGCGGCCAGTATCGTCAACATGGACTTCTCGCACAAGGTGTCTTGAATATTGCGATTTCTGACTTCGCCAATCAGCTTAGAACAATCAAAGGAACGAACGGCAAAGATGCTGCTGATCGGATCAATGCCGTCGCGAAGTTTGGTGAACTATTCGCAAGCAGTCTCTACAAGGTTTACGGAGGTGTCTTTGTTCGGACCGACAGATATGATCCCAACTCCTTCCGAAAAAAACGGGAGCTGAAAACCGGGGCGCCCGAGATTCACTTCTTTAACACCGAAGATGGAAAGACGTTAAGGCTGACACGCTATAATGGTGGCGACAAAGGCCCCGTTATCTTCTCTCACGGGCTCGGTGTTTCCAGCAAGATATTTTCGATCGACACCATCGACACGAATTTGCTGGAGTTTGTCCATGCGGCCGGGTTTGACTGCTGGCTTCTTGATTATCGCGCCAGCACGGATCTCTCCTATTGCCGTGAGCTTTGGACGGCCGACGATGTGGCCAGGTTCGATTATCAACCTGCTGTGGATACTGTCCGTCAGATCACCGGAAAAAACAGTGTGCAAATGGTTGTCCATTGTTTCGGGTCGACCACTTTCTTTATGGCCATGTTGTCAGGGCTTCAAGGCGTGCGGTCTGCTGTTTCTTCGCAAATCGCCACCGATGTCATCGTACCCTTGTTTCCGCAGCGAATATTGGCCTATCTCCGGTTACCTAGTTTGTTTTCAAAGATTGGTATCGACTATGTCAACGCTCGTGCAGAGCACTATGACAGACTTTGGGAGCGGGTGCTGGACAAACTGATACAGGTATTGGTTCCGTTTCAATGGGAAGAGCGAACACGGAATGCCACCAGCAATCGGATAACTGCGCTTTATGGGCAGCTTTACGAGCTCGACCAGCTGAATGCCGCGACAATGCAAAGCGGTCTGCCGGAAATGTTCGGGGCCGCAAACATAGATGCCTTCAGGCACTTGGCACGTATTGCGCGGGTTCAGAAAATTGTAACGAGTGAAGGCGAAGATTCATATCTGCCCAATTTGCAACAATTAGCCGTCCCGATTTGTTTCATACATGGTGCGGAAAATGCCTGCTTCGTGCCGGAAAGCACCGAACTGACAATGGAAAGACTGGTATCTGCCAACAGTCCGGATCTGTATGAGCGTCATGTCATCCCGGATTACGGGCATATTGATTGTATTTTCGGGAAAGATGCCGTCATTGATGTTTACCCGCACATTTTGCGGCACCTGGAAAAGCACGGGTCAGGCTAACAGTAGCTCTACGGCTCGAAGCTCCTGGTTGCGAAGTCTACTGCGCAACCCGTTACTGGCAATCCTCAGTACAATAATGATGGACTCCGACAGCAAATGTCACGCGGCATCTGGGACATGTGATTGTTGGAGGCGTGTAGGTTTCGACATAGGTCTCCAAGTCCTCATTGCAGAATGACTGCTGCTCCTGCCAGGCCGATTTTCGGTGATTGCTTAGCCGGGTAACAGATTTAATCGCATCGGGGGGGCTATGAAATTCTGACACGGAACGGTTCTCCACTTCCTTTGAGCAGGCCTAGCGTTTCAACTGATTAAGGATATTTGAAGGCAAGTGAATTTGAGGCAACGTTTATTCTGTGGAATTTCGATGATGACGGCGTAAGAATCGATGTGTTAGTGTATTGATACTTATTAGAAAAAAGTTCAACCATCGACGACTAGTGGTTGAAGCGTCTAAGGAATATGTCGGCTAAACAAGGGTTCAGCATGTCGAAACCGGCAGAATTGTGCAGCTCCCAATTTTCGGTTAATCACAATGGCTAGTTTAAGCAGAATCCAAGACTACCACGCCCATGTCTATTACGATGAAAGTTCAAAATCACATGCCGAATCGCTTCGAGAAGAACTCGAAAAGCGCTTTCCGGACGCTGTTTATGGTCGCTGGCATGATAAGCCCGTTGGTCCGCATCCCGACTGGAGTTTTCAGATTGCGCTGAGCACAGATTTGTTTCAACCCATTGTTTCCTATCTGGCCATGAAACGGGGACCGCTTGTTGTCTTCATTCATCCCAATACCGGTGATCCGCTGGTTGATCACCGTGACTATGCGATCTGGATTGGTGGCATCAGAACTCTGAACCTGGCAAACTTCGAATAGAGCTAAAGACATTCGACTCCGCAACAATAGTTGCTCACTGCCCGAACATTGTATTCGGCAGTAAAAGTGCTATGTCGGGAAAGATGATCAGGAAGATGACACTGGCGAGCATGGCAAACCAGAAAGGCCAGATGCCGGCAAAAATTGTGTTCAGGGGAACTCCCTGGGCGATCCCTTTGACGACAAAGACATTGACGCCGACGGGCGGTGAGATCAACCCCATCTCTAGACATATAACCATCAATACGCCGAACCAGATCATATCGATGCCAAGGGGTTCAATAATCGGCTGAATCAAGGGCACTGTCAGAACCAGAATGGCAAATCCTTCCATAAATGTTCCGAGAACAATGAACATTATGAGGAACGCTATTACGATTTCCAGCCCGGAGAAATTTTGCGCTTCCACCCATTGCGCCAGAGTTAGCGTCAGTCCCGTGAAGCCGATGAAAGTCTTGAAGACAAACGCACCGAAAAGGATAAGGAACAACGTTCCCGAAGCTTTGAGAGTGCCGTTGAACACACTCATCATGTTGCTCCAGGTCAGTGCGCCCCGGATGATTGTTACAACAAATGCAAGCGCCGCGCCGATACCCGCAGCTTCCACGGCCGAGAAGACACCTGTATAAATGCCACCGATGGTCAGGACGATGATGCCGATGATCCAGCCGGCACGCAACAGTGTCCGAAATTTATCACCCCAGGGTTCTGCCGATGCTGATTGCGGTGCCTTCTCGGGATTGAGGGCAACAACAATCCAGATGGCGACAATAAACAGCAGCGTCAGCATCAAGCCCGGAAGCACGCCGGCTAGGAACAGACGGCCGATACTCTCTTCTGTCAATATCGCATAGATTACAAATCCCGCTGACGGCGGAATTAGAATACCTAATGTTCCACCGGCTGCAATCGACCCCGTTGCCAGGCCATTGTGATATTTGTGACGCTGCATTTCCGGGAGGGCGACCCGTCCCATGGTAATGGCCGCGGCAAGAGAGGAACCGGAAAGCGCCGAAAATCCTGCACAGCCGACAACGGTTGCGGAGGCGAGACCGCCTTTCAAATGCCCGAGCCAGGAATGCGCTGCATCGTACAGATCACGGCTCATGCCGGAAACGCCAGCGAGATTTCCCATAAGCACAAACAACGGAATAATGGTCAGGGGGAAATTCGAGGCTTCATTGAAGATTTCACCTGCGAGTTTGGGAATCGCCGCTTGTTCCCGGATGAAATAAATTCCCGCCGTGCCGACGAGCATCATGGCGAGGCCCACCGGCAAGCGAATGAACAGCAGGAAGAAAAGCGCCAGAAAACCAATAAGTGCGATTATGGATCCGTCCATTAGTCTTCTGGCTCGTTGGGATCTTTATCTTCGTTGAAGTTCGACAGGCCAACGAATAAATGGGAAATAAAGACAAGCAGATAAAAGGCCATGGAGACACCAAGAAAATAATAGAAATACCGGTGTTCGATACTGAGATTCTCGGTGATGCAGGCTTTCTCAAATCCGCATGCTTTAGTAAACAAGGCATAGGTGGCAAGTGCGGTGATAAAAATCGCGGCCAGTCGCATGAACACATCCGTGATGCGAATAACTTTTCGGTCAAAAAACATCCGGATCACATTGACGCTGACATGCGCCTGGGTCATGGCCCCATAGGCGACAGAGCAACCGGCCACGATGACGAGTGTGATAATGGAAAGATCCCCAATGCCGAAAATTGGATCATTCAACGCATATCGCCAGATCACACCAACGATCGTGATGAGCATCAGAGTAACGACTCCAATTGCTCCAACAAACGCATAGAGATAGCTGATCTGCCGGATAAATTTATCCATCAGTTTGGTCCAATAATCCGATACGGTTCGACAAGGGATCTGACTGGCGTACTAGTTGCCTTTCATGAGTTTGAGAATATCGCCGATCGTGGAATCTCCAACTTTTTTACTGGCAAGCTTTTTCATGGATTCGTCGATAAGGGCCTGAACTTTTTCTTTTTCTCCAGGAGCCCAGTTCACCATTTTCATTCCTTTGTCAGCAGCGATTTTGAGGCCACGCTGGCTGGAGTTGTCATAAGCCTTGCCCGCTCCCAGAGAGAGATCGGCGGCAGCGGCTTTGTCGACAGCCGCTTTGTCATCAGCGGGAAGACCGTTGTAAACATCCTTGTTCATCAACAACACAAATGCGGAGCCCGAGCCCGGGAACCAGGACGTGACAAATTTTCCGGGTTCAAAGAGCTTGAATGAACCGATGGCCGAGGGATCGATCATAATGCCGTCAATGACTCCGTTGGCCAGATTCTGGTTTATCACTGTGACGGATTGGGCCACGGCAGAAGCGCCAAGGGCCTGAACGAAGGGGACGTCACTTTTTGATGTCACTCGGATTTTCATGCCTTTCATGTCCGAGAGTTTGGTAACCGGTTTGTCTCTCGTTATGAGTACAGGAGGTGCGTTAGCCCAAATGGCGATGACTTTGGCGTTGTATTCTTTTTCCAGCTCCTTGCGCGCGCGCTGCAGGGCTTGTGTACATGACAAAGCCGTATCGCAAACCCCTGGAAGGCCGACAACATTGGTTTTAGGAAACACATCCGCTGTGTATCCCGGAAGTGTAAAGATGATGTCGGCGACACCGTCGAGTAAAATCGCGTACTGCTTGGGCGGGACAGAATTCAGAGCGCCACCGGGAAATTGTTTAACCGTCAGCTTGCCGCCGGACAGCTCTTTGAGTTTTTCACCAAATGGCGTCATCACGCCTTTGTTCATGGGGTGCTTTGGTCCCATGAAATAAGCCAGCGACAATTCTTTCGACTGAACGGAACTGCTGAACAGAGTGCCTGCGGCAACAAATCCGGCAATTGCAAGAGTCGTTAGGTTTCTCATATTTTCCTCCTTGATTTGCAAACGTAGTTATTTTTGGGTGTTTGATGTATGGCCCGAATTCCATTTCAAGGCGATACGTTGACATCCAGCAGAATTTGAGTCTTGTCCTTGTCCCAATGAGCTATAGCTTCGTCCAGAGCGTCGGGAAGTTGATCACCGGAATCTACCCTCAATGAATGTGCCCTGCTGGCCTTGCCCGTGAATGTGAAGTCGGGGCTCGGTTTCAGGGACGTTAGCGGCATTTCATTGGCCTTGGATGCGTAACCATCAGGATAAATGGATAGGACCGACTTGCGGACCGCCCCCCATTCCCGATTGTTTAGTATGATTGTAATGAGGGGCAGATCGAGAGACTCGGCAATCTGATGGCAGACGGTCGGATTCGAAAATAGATAGGAGCCGTCACCCATGGTCGCGAACACGAGCCGGTTGCGATCGGCAAGCTGATAACCGAGACCTGCCGGAAATGACCAGCCAAGTCCCCCCGAATAGGGAATCTCGTACCAGCGATTGTGAGTCTTCAGATTCATGGGATCGAGAATGCAGCCAAGTTCGGAAAACACAGTCGCGTCGCGCTTTTTGATGGCATTGGACAGACACAGACTGACCCAGTCTTTGCTCATCCCCGTGCCGCTTCCCATCTCTGCATTTTTGATACTTTTCTTGCGGATTTCGGCTGTGACTTTCGCGATTTTTTCTGAGCGAACGCTGATGTGGTTTTTGCGGTTCTTCAAATGAGTGCGCATCGATGATGCGAGAACTTGAACTATATCCTCGGTTTCTCCAGCAATCGAAATATCCGATCTGAAATTTCTCACGGGTTTCTGGCTGAACAGGGGATCGGGTCCGAGCTGAATAATTTTGCAGCCCTCTTTGGGTTTGTGCCTGTCTGGCCACCAGGGAGCCATGCCGTCAAGGACAAGGATAACGTCAGCCTTTTCGATCCATGGGGCCGGATTGGAGCCGACATTCATTTTGTGGTCCGAGGTCAAAATCAATTGCGTGCACCAGTAGTGACAGACAGGTATGGCCCAATCGGATACGAACTTTTTGAATATCTGGAATGATTTTTTGGAGCCGGCGCCGCGCTGAGCAATAATCAATGGTGATTTGGCATTGGCAAGGAGTTTCGCAACTTCCTTAATAGCCGCAGGATCCGGAGCGGTTCTTGCCGGAGCCATGGAGGGTTCATGTGCTAGTTTGTCATCGGGACAGATTTCGCACAAAACTTCTCTCGGCAAACTCAGATAGACCGGTCCTTTGGGCGTTGAATTGGCAATTCCGTGAGCGCGATCCAAAAGCTCGACGATCTGTTCGGGAAATCTGAGCTCGTAATCCCATTTGGCTATTTCCCGCACCAGGGCTGACTGATCGCGCATTTCCTGTCCCCAGCCAATAGGGACAGTCCGGGCGCCGAAGCGGCCTTGCTCCGTTACAGGTGTCCGTCCCGACATGAGATACATGGGAACATGATCGTTTTGTGCATTGATGGCCGCTGTTGCCCCATTTGAAAGCCCGACATTGGTGTGCAGCATAACGGCTTGGGCCTGTCCGGTTGCCAGGTAATAGCCATGAGCCATGCCTACCGCGGCGTGTTCGTGGGGTATAACCACGGCCTCAGGAAGTTTGATTTTTTTGGCTGACGCTTCAGCAAGGCCTTCGATCACGGGGGGAAAATCTGTTCCGGAATTGGCAAACACATAGTCGACGCCCAGCTTGCGCAGACGCGCAAATATAGCGCCACCGGCGGTCATTCCCTGTGTCTTCACATAATCCTGCAATGACCTGTTCCTCTCATGTGTTCAATAATTTTAAGTTGAATGATCGATTATGTAAAATAATGAATTTTGCCCAAACCATAACTTTTTGTTATTTTAGATCGTGATCTACGAGACGGAATCCCGCAGAGCCTGCATGAGGATCTGTGTCGGAAGGTTGGGCGCAATATCCTGTCGCGTCGTAATTCCTGCAGGACCGGCGAGGTCTCCGGTATTAATGGGGAGCTCTCTCAGAGATCCGCTGTTCACATCTGGTGCGACCACGCCACTGGATATAATCCAGACGCTATCTGTAGTCAGTGTATAGGCACGTCCAAACGACATGGATACGGTTTCGATACGATTTTTGAATTTGCTCATTCCTGACGTTACGAGAAAGCGATCAATGATCGGGCGGATGATCGACCCTGAATTTGGATAGAGTACGGGATAGCTCTGAATATTTTCAAGTTCAAAAGGTCCTTCGTCCAACAGCAGCGGATGATCCGAACGCACGATAAATGAGATATGCTCGGTATAAAGGTGCTCAAAAGTGAGGCCGTGAAGCAGAGAGGGGTCTGCGAGGCGTCCGACGACGATATCCAGATCACCCAGTCGCAGTTGCGAGAGCATGACATCGTTGGCACCGGTTACAACCTCGACAATGGCATTCATGCCGTCTTTCTTGAAAATCTGCAGGGCATTGGGTAGTATTCGGGCAGCGCTCGTGGGGAGAGCGCCAACACGGATGCGCGGTCCTTCCTCGATGCGAATTTGATCGATGCTGTCGATCCCTTGTTTGAGGGCGGTTACGCTTGCACTTGCAAAGCGCAAAAATACTTCGCCAAATCGAGTGAGGGAAAATCCGCGTTTTGATCTGTCGAATAGTTTTACTTCTAGAATTTCTTCGAGCTCTCGAAGTGTTTTGGAGACCGCGGG
>JBPCWG010000141.1:0-4730 GCA_051009705.1 Methyloligellaceae bacterium
CCCTGACATAAAGATTGGCTAGCAGTCTCAGGGTCCGGAGCTCCGTTTCGTCTCCACGCCAAACAATGCTCAGACGTTCGAGCCTTTTGAGAGCCTCCGCCTGGCTGATCTTATTGTTGCGAACGAGTAGGTTCACGAGACGGTACTCGGCCTCGGCGGCGACGGGTGCAATGTCGGATTTGATAGCTTCTTTATAAGCTTCGATCGCCTCCTCGTTGCGCCCTATGGCATCGAGATAGCGACCGCGCAATAGTTGATTTTGACCGAATTGGCGATCCCCCAACTTGACCTTGGAAAGGGAATCCAGGACATCAGCGGCAATTGCGAGTTTTCGAAGTTCGATTGCCGACTTGGCATTCGCAAGCTGGAACTGGCCCTGTATCTCGCTCGGATATTCCCCGACGACGGGCTGTCCTTCCTGAAAATTCTTGACCGCATCCGACCAGTTTTGCTGATTTGCTTGCAGCAATCCCCGCCATAATGCAGCATCCGGATCGTGGGCAAGAGCATGGACGTTCAAATCCTTGTCAGCTTCGGCTAAATAGCCCATAGAGACATTGGCCGCTCCCCTCAATATATTGATTGCCGGATCGGATTCAGCTCCCTGGTCTTCCGAGATAATTTGTCGGATTACCCCAAGGGTTTCCGGAACGAGCATATGCGCCATGTAGAGACGTGCAAGTTGAAGTCTTAGGGCATTTCGGTCTTTCGGTTTGGCAGCGGCTATTTCCTTTTCCAGGCGGCTCTGACTATTCTGAAAGCTTTTTACACCTCCCTTCTGCCAGTTGCTGAAATCAAGGAACCCGGCCCGGGAATTGTTTTTCTTATCCAGGGCTTTGCGACCCGCCACATATTGATGCGCAGTTCCCGGCGACAAAGCCAGGCCCTGGTTACGTGTGATAAGAACTTCGTCGACGATCAGTCGTACGGCGAGATCGTCTGTTTTAGGACGGACAACCAGCCCGTGGGTGGAAGGCAGCACCGAGAATTCGACAAAGTCCTGCGGTTTGGAAATATTACGTACGGGGCTGAAAGCGGTGACAACACCGAACCGATCCCCAATCTGTGGATCATCAATCCAGTGGACCCGTCCGGCCCCCGGCAATTTTACGGTAACAATGGACTTCTTGTCGCCACGCAATGATCTCTGCAGATTGAGCGTGCTGGCTTCGCCGGTCACCATATTGCCTATTTGAACAACCCATGTTGTTTCCATTTTCGACGTATGGGTCAGCCAAGGCTGCTGCAATTGCAGGCGAACAATCGAACGCCGGCCCAACTGATTTTGCTGAATATTGTCAACAACAGAATCCGCACGATCAGCAATTCCGGAGAAATCGATAAAATCCGGGCTATCAAAAACCAGCCAGACAATACGCCCCCTCCGGAACACCGCCGCGGACGTTTCGGTGGCGAACGGAAACTTTAACTTGATGGCGTTACCGATTTTGGTCATCTCGGCCTTTACGCTGCGAATATTGCCTGAATCCGCGATATCATTCGCTTGCTGTTGTATGACCGGTTTGGTGCTTTTGGGTTCGGGACGGGATGAGTCTTCCCCCGCTCCCTTTGTTGCTTCCCGGGAATTGACCGGAGCCAGTTCAGCTTTTTCTTGCGCGTCGGTCGTCGGCTGCTTCGCTGTGTCGTTAGAATTGTCAGGCAATTCGATAGACCAGTCACCGAAGTTAACGGGATCAAGGTTATGAAATTTAAAAGGTCGGGTGGTCGATAGAAAGGCTTCTTTGACAATATCTGCATCGACCTCAGTCCGGTTTTTTTTGCGGGGTGTTTCACCGTCCAGTTTTGTTCCCGGCTGAGGTTTGCCGGCGGCTGATTTGAGCCCCTTCTCGCGATCAAGTTCATCCCGCAAGGATTTTGTGGCAATTTCGATATCCGAATCCGGCCCGGTCAGATCGACGATAAAATTGTTGCCTTCACGAAAACCACGGACATCGGCTTCCGGCGAAATCTGCATTGAGATTTTGATTCCGTCCGGCCCCGACTCAGCCTTTGCACCCTGTACATAGCGCGGAGGATCAGTTTTCAACAAACCGAGATCAATATCCGTAAGGGCATCGAAGGCAACAATGACATTCTTCTTACGCCTTGAAAAATCCACGGTTGTGAATTGATTCCATTCAAATGTTATGCGCGAGAATGTTGGAAAGCGGGAGACTCGAATATTGAACTTTATGTCCCCCTGGGCTTCTCGTCGCTGAAGGGCGCGTTTGCGAGTTTCGGTATCGGACTTCCGCACGCGATCCGCGAGTTCGGCCACGACATGGTCCGGCAGGGGTGGCGGTAAGCCGACCCAGTTCGAGGGCATGATATCCAGGAACAGAAGTTCCCCGGCAGCCATCAGGTTGGTTCGGTAAGACTGAGTCAGGGCAAACCGGATGGAGCGGCCATCGGGATCGAGACGCGCAATACCCACATATCGGTTCAGGCGTTCGGCGACGCGACTGACATTGACTTTGACCGGCTCTTCAAACCGGAGGACCAAGATTCCATCTTCGAGGGCGTAACTGTGTTTGGGTAGATGGTTGAACTTAAAGATAATGCGGGCGAAGCCATCTTCCTGTCTGGTTTCCGCAGTCCCGCGAATCTCATTCGCAGACTCTGCTTTCGCAACTGTGTCATTGGCACGAACTTCGCCGCTCGCGGACAGTAAAACAGGGAGCAAGAACAATAGGGGGAGAAGTGATGTGAGTCTCAGGTTCGCAAACAGCCAACGTCCAAAGGTATTGGACCGATGTTTTTGCAATCCACCTGCGACGAACTGTTGACGAACTTTGAACTGACGTCGCACTTTTGAAATTCCCTCAATCCACGCACTTAAGAATTGGAACGACAAACGTCGCCCAACCTGATCACAACCAAGCTAGTCGATATATGGTTAAAGCTGGATTAAAGTGCCGGAATTCCGGTGATTTTTCCCGTTCACCCACCAATCTTAGGCAAATCCGAAGGTTCCGGCGCCTTCGATGACTGCTTCTTTGCCAGTTCGATGGTCAGGCGTTGGGCTTGCTCGGAATCCATTTTGGC
Source organism: Methyloligellaceae bacterium (assembly GCA_051009705.1). Classification (GTDB taxonomy): domain Bacteria; phylum Pseudomonadota; class Alphaproteobacteria; order Rhizobiales; family CAYWUX01; genus JANQOC01. Next base: position 3,046 of record JBPCWG010000141.1, read on the forward strand.
GATAATCGGCGCCATCGTCCGAGCCTTCATGCGCTGCACGAGACCGGTGAGAATTTCCATGTCCAGGCGATTGAAAAGGCGTGCGGCATCTGCCGGCTTCATCGCCGAATACATTTTGACGAGGCGGGTAAACCGTTCGGATTCCAGGGCCTTTTGCTTTTTTATGGTCTGGTGAATGCGCCCCTCCACGACTTTCAGCTTGGAAATGCGCTCTTCAATTCTCTTTTCCGCCGCCTTAAGCAAATTTTCCCGCAGAAAAAGTTCTTTCTCCCTGGCTTCCAGGACCTTTCGTCGTTGCACAAGATTTTGCAGGACTTTGAACTCTGAATTGTTGGCAACAGATCCGGGTCCGACAACATCCTGCTTTGGTATTTGCTCCGCCGGTTTTTGAACTGAATTACTCTCCGTCTGCTGGCCAGCGCCTTCAGCCTTGGGGGCAGCCTCACCCTTCTCAGCCGTTCCGGCCTGATCGGCACCTGCCTGCGGCTGCGACTGAGCGACAGCCGAGCCCGACCCTGTCAGAGTACCACTGTCCCCGATTAAAAAAGCACCGAACTTGAGAGCCAGCATGCACAGAGCCGCAAGGGCTACGACAGGAAATAGTCGGACAGAATTCATGACCGGGATCCTTTTCGTTTCATTTCCTTGGGATCCGAAAAACCTTCCGCAGCCAGCTTTTGTAGGTTCAGATGCGGCCAGAGTTTCTCCCTCGTCGACGTTTCCCGGGACACAGGCCGCGATGGCTTTGTTCCATGAGATTTTTGGCTGACAATAGGTTCAAATTCCTGGGGTTCCAAAATACCCTGGCCTCTTTCAATGCGCTTTTGCAAGACGTCCGAGGCAGCACGCGCCTCATCAATGCGCAGGGCCAGTTCCTGCTCTGACTGGGTGACGGTTTGTTTTAGAGAAGATATGGCTTTCTCCGCCTGCGCCGTCGCCAGATGCAGTTGCTTGACAATGCTTTTAAGGTTTTTCTGATTGTCTCGGAGGTTCTCCAATTTTCTATTGACAATGATGCAGTAACCGATGGTCGTCACCAGCAATATGGCAACGACGATTTCGATCAAATACCCAAATATCATGCTTGCCAAAGTTCTCTCCCCATTGGTCTATTGGACCGGATCACTTACTGGTTTGTTTTCGACTTGTGGCAATTGAGACGCTTGCAGTTTTTTCAGGCCACTGTTGACCTGTATGGCGACCTGATCACCCGATCGCCCCATAGCGCCCTTGACCAGAGGTATGCCCCCGCTACGCAGGGTTACTTTGTCCTGCGGTCCACAGTGTAGCATGACCGTTTCTCCTATTTTTAGATTCATCAGTTGCTCGAGAGGCAGCTTCAATTCATCGAGAACGACATCAATATCAATTTTAGTCGACCAAATTTCAGTAGACAGGTGACTTTCCCAGATATTGTCGCGACCGAATTTTTCCCCCATGAACCCCTGCAATAAGAGTTCCCGAATGGGCTCAAGCGTACTGTAAGGAAGAAGCACCTCGATCTTGCCACCGCGATCTTCCATATCAATCCGCAACCGGATGAGAATTGCCGCATTGGCGGGACGGGAAATCGCTGCAAACCGGGGATTTGTTTCCAGTCTTTCGAGTTCAAATTTTACCGGTGACAGGGGTGAAAAGGCGGTGACCATGTCGTCGAGAATAACCTCCATCATACGCTTCACGAG
>JBPCWG010000142.1:0-2601 GCA_051009705.1 Methyloligellaceae bacterium
AATAATGATGTGGATTTAAAGCATAGATTGGCATAAAAACTAAGACAACAGTATAAATCAGATTGGTGAACTATCCTGTGAGATCCGGTTCAGAGAATGATACAGTGTATCAAACTGGAAAAATGCATCACCAAACATATTGAGACAACCAGTTGACGAAAACATTAGTCCAGGATCCGGTTAGATGAGTGTTTATGCCGTTCAAAAATTAATCAGAGATGTCAACCGCCGCCCGGATTGTCGGGAATCATGGTTTGAGTCCCGCAATGATTTCATGAAGGGTTATGATCTTACCGGGGAAGAAGCCCAAGCCCTCGAAATTCTCGACATTGGGTCTCTTTACAAGATGGGTGTGCATGGTCTTTTGTTGCGCCCTTTTACAATTATTCATCAGGTTCCCGAGCCCGACTATCTGAACGCAATTAGGAGTTGAAATCATGCCCGTTGTTTTTGCCTCTGCCGTTAGTCATGCGCCGGGAATAACGGCTTGGACTGACGCTGCACCTGAAGACCAGAAAGAAAGATTGTTTGCCGGATACTCTGATACCAGGGAACAACTGGCAGCTTCCGGCGCGGAACTCCTTGTGGTTCTTACCTCGGAACACTGGGCGAATTTTTTTCTCGACCATATTGGTGCCTATTGCCTTGGAATGGCAGAAACTTATGAAGGACCGGTGGAACCTTGGCTTAATATTGAGAAATCGACGCTTAAAGGTAATCCGGAATTTTCCAAAGCGCTTGTTGACCATTGCTATGCCAATGAGTTTGAAGTCAGTTTTTCCTATGAGATGAAATTCGATCACGGTACAATGGTACCGCTGCACTTTCTGACACCGGAAATGAACCTGCCGGTTATACCAATGTTTTTTAATACGCTGGCGCCACCGCGACCTTCTCCGGCCCGTTGCATGGAACTCGGGCGTGTCATCGGAGAATTCGTCAAATCGTCTGAATTGAAAGTGGGATTAGTCGCAACGGGCGGTCTTTCCCATGACCCGGCCGAAACAAATCATGGCATCATCGATACTGGTTTTGATGAGCGATTCTTGTCCCACATAACGACAGGTGATCTTGAAGCTCTTGCCAAATATTCCGATGCAGATATTGTAGGCGCCGGCGCCGGCACGCCAGAAATTCTTGCCTGGTTTGCTCTAGCGGGTGCACTCAACGGCCCTAAAGGCAAAGTCATTTCTTATGAGCCTATCAAGGAATGGGCAACCGGTATGAGCGTAGTCCAGTTCGATGCCGCGGCTTAACCATTGTCAGCTATTGTGAATTCAAGCAAACGGGAAATTGATCAGTTGGCAGAAGCTGTCCAAATTGCATCTGCGGGTTTGAAACTATCAGGTCTGATCGAAAAGCCTGAGAATTCATCAGACGAGAAAAAAAAACCGGCTTTCATTATTCTACATGGGTTTGGAAGCAGCAAGAATGCGGGAAACGTGCGGGCTCCAGCGCAGTTTTTGCGTAACCTCGGGTTTGTTACTCTGACATTCGACATGCGCGGTTGTGGCGAAAGCGAAGGGGAGCGGGGTCGGCTTATCTGCCTGGAGCAGGTTGAAGATACACGCAACGCAATCACATTTCTCCAGTCTTACCCCGATGTGGATGCCAATCGAATTGGCCTCATGGGAAGTAGTTTTGGCGCTGCGGTCGCCCTCTACACGTCTGCGGTCGACGAGCGGGTCGCTGCTACTATTTCTTCCGGCGGGTGGGGGAATGGTACACGAAAATTCCGGAACCAGCATCAGGGGGTAAATGCCTGGGACAAATTTCTCAACATGCTGGAGGCAGGAAATAAGCACATTCTGGAAAACGGCGAATCCCTATGGGTGGATCGCTATGATATCGTGCCTATTCCCGAAAAATTGAGAAAAAATGTCGTATCCGGCTCAATCCAGAAATTTCCCGTTGAAACTGCTCAGAGCATGTATGATTTCAAGGCCGAGGATATCGTTGCCGATATTGCCCCGCGACCCTTACTGCTTCTTCACAGTTCAGTCGATTCTGTCACTCCGACAGAACAATCGTTGGAGCTGTTTAAACGTGCCGGTATGCCTAAGGATCTTCACCTCTTCGCTGAAACTGATCATTTCATGTTCGCTGAAGACAATCACCGGGTGCGTCATGTCGTCAAAGACTGGCTCGACATCCATTTCCCGGTAAATTCGGAACCCAAATCATCGCAATCCGATGAGAGCAGCGAAGCATGAAGTTCGGCATTGGACAGCCTGCTTATCGCTGGGAAGATCATCGTCTACTGACAGGTAACGGGCGCTATGTCTCCGATATCGAATTGCCGCAACAAGCCTATGGTTATGTTCTGCGATCTCCCCATGCCCATGCGATTGTCGGGCACATCGATATTTCGCAGGCAACCAATCAACCGGGAGTGCTTCTTGTCCTGACGGGCGAAGATTATGCGAGCTCCGGGCTCGGAGATACAAAATGCAATCTTAAGCGTACGCGGCCCGATGGATCACCCGATTATTTTGCACCGCAACCTCTTCTGGTCCGCGACCGGGTGCGCTCCGTTGGCGATCCAGTGGCGTTTGTTGTTGCCGAATCCCTGTTTTCCGCAATGGATGCTGCGGAGCTTAT
>JBPCWG010000143.1:0-2860 GCA_051009705.1 Methyloligellaceae bacterium
TGGCTAACCCCTATTCCCATGAGACGAAATGCGCGACCATCGCATTCGCGTTCTAGTAAAGGCAGGGCCGTTTTAAACAGAACTTCTCCCTGTTGCGAAGGTTGAGGGAGTTTTTTGTTGCGCGTAATAATCTGAAAATTAGATGTCTTGAGTTTCAGGACGAGTGTCCCACCCGCAAGATTATTTTGCTGGAGGCGGTCGGCGAGCCGTGTACAAAGGCGTTCCAATGTTTGTACGAGCTGGGTTCGTTCAGAAGTATCCGTACGGAATGTGGTTTCATTTGAAACGGATCTGTTTTTTGGCCGATTGGCAACTCTGCTGGATTCCTCACCCTTGCTGAGCCGAGACAAGCGGCGGCCAAAATTCCCAAACCGGGTAACAAGTTCAGCTTCGGTCATGGACTGGAGATCGCCAATCGTATTGATATTGTGGGATTCCAGTTGACGGGCTGTAACTTTTCCGACGCCACCAATTTTTCTGACCGAAAGTGGTGCCAGAAACTCTTGCACACCATTTCGACCAATCACGGAAAAACCTCTTGGTTTATTCATGTCGGAAGCGATTTTCGACAGAAACCTGTTGTATGAAAGTCCCACGGAGACAGTGATACCAACTTCTGTTTCGATCTGAGATGCGGCCTCGGCCAGGAGATAGGCCGCCGGGTGGTCTCTGCGGCGAATGGATGGCGAAATATCAAGGTAAGCCTCATCCAGTGAAACGGTTTGAATTTCTGGTGTCAGGCTCTTGAAAATTTCTCTGATCTGCAGACTGACCTCTCGGTATTTTTTCATATCCGGTCGAATGACAACAGCATCCGGGCAAAGTTTCATGGCTTTGAACATAGGCATGGCGGATCTCGGGCCAAATTTGCGGGCAATGTAACAGGCGGTTGTAACGACACCTCTGCCCGCGGTTCCGCCTATAATTACGGGTTTGTCGCGTATCTCCGGATCGTCACGTTTTTCAACCGCTGCATAAAAGGCATCACAGTCAATATGGGCAATCGAAAGATCAATTAATTCGCTATGGTTGACAAGTCTGTCCGAATGACAGCTCTCACACCGCTCTATGAGCTGGTTGTGCAGATGGAGACAATCTCGGCATAAGGAAATCATCGGCTCGCCGCTGCAGGATCTCTGTTCATATTTCTCTAAATTTACACGATGTCTGCAAATTAGTTGAGTCGTTGAAAATTGTCATATTCTCGTGCTTTCCTCAATTTTCCCGATTTGAAAATTTGTTCCAAATTCGTGTCATTCATCCTTCTATACAAACTTTGTGATTGTTGTTTAGGAGATAGTTGAGATATCAATCTGCCTAAAACAATACTCAAGTCAGGAGAAAAGAATGGCGAGACTACCCATAATTCAAAACGAAGAAGGATCCCCGGAAGCTCAAGTCGTTTTTGAGCATTCAACGCAAATGTTTGGACGCGTCGCCAATGCCGTACGCGTGGCCAATCACTCACCAAAGCTGGCACAGTCACTGTTTGGATTTATTGTTGCTTCGCTTCGTGAAGAAATAACCGATGTCCTGGATGTGCGAACCAAGTGCCTGGTAATCCTCAAAACTTCAACGCTTAACGGATGCGCATATTGAACAGGTCACAATGTAACACTCGGTCGAGCGTTAGGATTTAGTGACGAAATGATTGAAGCAGTTAAAGGTGATTATCTAAACAGCGAGTTTTTTAGCGACGAAGAGAAAGCAGCAATGCGCTGGGCGGAAGTCATGACCGATAAACTTTATCAGGGCGCTCCGGGCAGTCCTCCTCAGGACGGTCCTGCATTTGATGAACTCAAGAAATTTTACTCAGACGCGCAAATTGTTGAAATTTCCATGGTCAGCGGCTTCTTCAACTTCTGGAATCGATTTACAGATGCCCTGCAGATTGACATTGAAGACAATCCTGTAATGACCTTGTTCCAGAAATCAACGCGCATCGATCCAGAAGACTACAAAGAATACATGCGCTCCTGCTGGTGGAAAAAGGACTAGCCCTAATCCGTTTGGCAGTAGCCTGGAATGCGGAATGATTCATCGACAATATCAGCTAATTGCCGATGAATTCTTCCGATTACTTTTTGCAGGGGATCGCCGATGCAAAGCAGTGCCAGACTTTTGCGCCTAATCTGTCGCATTTCATCTTGCGCTTGCTCGCGTTGCGCCAACTCGCCCAGGATGAACCATACTCCCATGCGGTGAAGCTTGCCCATCCCTTGAGAGCCGATCGTTCCGCAGCCTTTTTGCCTTTGACTTCGCCGCTATATCCATTATGGAAGTGATTGTCTTTGCAGGATTTTGCATAAGCGCCGGTGACCGGACCGAAGCCCGCAATCAACATGACAACTGCAACGAGAACAAAGTTTCGCGACTTTTGAATTCCGTAACTAACCATATTATGCCTCGCATCATTTAGTAGGTGATACATGGGTCAATCTTATCGGGTTACAGGGGTAATGCAATTTACACGATGAATTTGTGTTAACACAAAACCAAACTTTTAAGGTTGTGCATTCGGCGAGAAAAACGTTCCCTCGACTTCAAAGATATCTCTGTCATTCAGCGCGCTGACTTCCAGGATTGTCCGAGGAGGGAAGTTGCCGGCGGGCCAGAATTCTTCCTGCACCGAATTGACGATGGGGCGCAGCTTGTTCATATCCGTTACATAGACCACGAGGCGGACGGTGTCTGCCAATGTGACCCCTTCTGAGTCGGCGATATGCTTCATATTCTGAAACGCCCGTCGAATTCGGTTCTCATCTCCCTCGACGAGCTTGTTGGTGCTCGGATCAATACCGCGCATACCGGCGATGTAGAGAAAATCTCCCGCCCTGGCGGCGACGGACCAAGTTCCTGT
>JBPCWG010000144.1:0-6565 GCA_051009705.1 Methyloligellaceae bacterium
GCCCTGGTGGGCGATGTGCTGTTTCAGGGATCCATCGGGCGTACGGACTTCCCCTATGGGGATACCGATGCCCTTCTCGGTGCCATTGAAACCAAGTTGCTTCCTCTTGGCGATGATGTCAGTTTTATCTGCGGCCACGGTCCCGGCAGCACGTTGGGCGATGAGAGGAAGAACAATCCCTTTCTCACCCAGTTGCAAACCTGAATTCCGGGCAACTCAGATCACTAGGATTAAAGAAATTCAGCTCGCACGGGGTTCGCCGAGGAGCGCGCGGATGACTTTCTCTCCGAATTCAGGCTCGAAGTAACCAAACTTCTGGAACCGGATATATCCCTCTTTGTCGATCATGGCGATTTCGGGGGTGCCGCGGGTCTGATAGCTGCGCATGGTCTGCGGTACGCGGTCGCCTTTGACATGACGGTCATTGCCGACCGGGTGGGTAATGCGCTTGCGTTTCAGATAACTCTTGAGCCGTTTTAAATTCTGATAATTATGTCCTTCAAAAACCGTATGAATACTGACGAACACCAGTCTACCTGCCTCGATTTCCTTGGCGAAGGTTTTTTGATATTGCGCCATCAGCGGAATGGTGAACTTGTTGCACCCCGGACACCAGAGCTGGAAGAAATCGACGACAATGACTTTTCCCCGCAACTGATCCACGTTGGTGCCAGGGGAATTGATCCACTCGGAAATCTGCCACTGAGGGGCCTTGATACCGGGCCTTTCCTGTTTTTGCGCATTTGCCGGTTGGGTGGCGACCGCAAATACAAATAGCGCAAATAAAAGTGTCCGTATGGGTATCGAGTTATGAATCACAGTTAGCTCCTCTCGATTCGAGAAATGGAGTGTCGTCAGGTGGCGAAATTACCATTCGCCAGCGGGATGGACAAATAAACGCCGTGTGATCGATTGTGAGTGCGGAAAGTCGGAAGACAGGGACGCTACGAAACGGCGTTCACCCAGATTCCCACACTGTCCTGACCCAACTGGTAGGGGGTGGGACGCCTGTTCTTGTAGAGTAGTTTTCCATTCTGGATGACACGCACCGTTATGGCGCAGGTCTTTTTTGTTTTACAGATTGCAATTTTGCTCCTGTCCAGGGGAATCGTGACGCGGATGTTGCGATCGGGTTGCGACAGATGCAAAACATCTCCGGCAAGCGCTGGCACAGATCCTGTGGTATTGGAAATTCGATTTAGAGATAAAATCACCTGGCTGCCAGTTGGAAATTGTCCCTTGCCCTTGAGGTTCACTGTCGCCGTCAGAGTTACGTCCCCGGTCTGGCTGACAGGTGGAAGGTTCAGATCCGGCTGCGTGCATCCAAAGAAGATCGTCGCAGAAGCCACGATCAGGGGCCCAATGAGCTTCTTCAGTGAAAAGGGAATATTCGGTTTAATAGTGCCACTCACCTTGAATTTGTCCTTAACAGCCAGCCTTCTCATCACAAACATACACATCTTCTTGTTCAATTTGGGAACTTTGTTCTTGAAATTTGATGACCGAATATGTCTTTCATTTACAACGGAAAATTCTCCCGTTCAGTGTCTTTCATTCGGCACGCGCCGCTGTTAGTGTTCGCCAGGTTCCCTTTCGGAACCTTTGTCGTTACATGGAGAGCTCCGGAGGAACCGGCATTGTCCAAACAAAGTTCAAAACCCGAAGAAATACCAAATTCACTGGCGTCGTCGGTTGCCAGAGTCGCGTCGGAAGAATGGTGGTATTTCGGGTGCCAGTATGTCGACAGCGACGATTCAAAAGCGCAAATTCAGATCGCGGACGAGGCTCACATCACGAAAGGCGACGGCAGTTCTCCAGGATTCCGCGAACGTGTCTGGTCCTATTTCCGATTTGGCGTTTTTGACGGTGGCGATGAATGGCAAAATTATACGAGCTGGGCCTGGTCCGGGGCCTTCATCTCCCATTGCTTTCGACAGGCCGGATTCGCGGATCAATTTCCTTATTCACCGGCGCATTTCCGCTATGTCATGGAAGGCGTTAAAAATCGCGCGGACAATCTTCCGGGGCTGAAAACCTATGGCACAAATGAATCGCGTCCGCGGGTCGGGGATCTGCTATTCAAAGGTCGCATGGAAACCGCGGGATGGAGTTATCCGGATTTGTTGAAACACTATGAAACCGGCGGGGGTCATTTCCGTTCCCACTGCGATATTGTCGTCGATATCGATGAGGCTGCAGGGCATTTATTCCTGATCGGTGGCAATGTGCGCAACCGTGTCCTGCGACTGAAAGTCAACCTGGACGATGCAGGACATGCTGTCTCCAAAATCTATACCGCGCTGGTTTCAGTACAGGAAATCTAAGATTTTAACAGGAACTAGGGAGAGCGCCGACGACGCACACGGTTGCCTTTCTTTTTGTAGGTCCGTGTGCCGGGTCGCCCACCCGATGATCGGCCATTCGATGATCCTTTACCGTCATTTTCGAACTTGCCTGCACTGCTTTCGATAGCACTCTGGCGGGCGAGCGGATCGTCGGTCACAAGCAATTCCGTGTCCTGCAGTCGTTTAATCTCGTCCCGGAGGCGGGCCGCTTCCTCGAATTCCAGATTGCTCGCAGCTTCGCGCATTCGACTGTCCAGATCCTCGATATGGGCTTCGAGATTGTGCCCGATGAGGTGCCCGTCCTCGGAGAAGCCGGCATCGACAGTGACGTGATCCTGTTCGTAGACACTCGACAGGATATCGCTGATATTCTTGCGCACAGACTCTGGCGTGATTTTGTTGTCTTTGTTGTATTTGTCCTGCTTTTCCCGTCGTCGATCGGTTTCCGCAATGGCTCGTTCCATGGAACCGGTGATGCCGTCGGCGTAAAGGATTACACGGCCGTCAATATTGCGTGCGGCCCGACCGATGGTCTGAATGAGGGATGTCTCCGAACGCAGGAATCCCTCCTTGTCTGCATCGAGTATGGCCACAAGAGCCACTTCGGGAATGTCCAGACCCTCGCGCAAAAGGTTGATGCCGACGAGCACATCGAATGTTCCAAGCCTCAGATCTCGGATAATCTCGATGCGCTCCAGCGTATCAATATCCGAGTGCATGTAGCGGATTCGTATCCCCTGTTCGTGGGCGTATTCGGTCAGGTCTTCCGCCATACGCTTAGTCAGCGTTGTCACCAGTACGCGCTGACCTTTTGCGGCGATCGTACGACATTCGTCCAGAAGGTCATCGACCTGGGTGCCGGCCGGCCGAATGGAGATCTCCGGATCGATCAGGCCTGTCGGGCGAATGATTTGTTCCGTAAAAACTCCGCCGGTCTGGTCCAGCTCCCAGCCGCCGGGTGTGGCTGAAACGTAAACCGTATTGGTCCGCATGGCGTCCCATTCCTCGAACTTGAGGGGACGGTTGTCCAGGCAGGACGGCAATCTAAAACCAAATTCCGCCAGGGTAGATTTTCGGCGATAGTCACCGCGGAACATGCCGCCGACCTGGGGAACTGTGACGTGGCTCTCATCTACAAAGACAAGCGTGTTATCGGGAAGATATTCGAACAGGGTCGGCGGTGGTTCACCAGGCTTTCGTCCGGTTAGATAGCGTGAATAATTCTCAATTCCGGCACAGCTCCCCGTCGCTTCGATCATCTCGATATCAAACATGGTGCGTTGTTCGAGGCGTTGAGCTTCCAGCAATTTACCCGTCGCATTCATTTCCGTCAGGCGCTGTTTTAACTCGACCTTGATGCCCTTAACGGCCTGCTTCAGCGTCGGTTTTGGTGTGACGTAGTGAGAGTTGGCATAAATCTTGACGATCTCCATCTCTCCTGTTTTTTGCCCGGTCAGGGGATCGAATTCCGTGATGCCTTCGATTTCATCGCCGAACATGGAAAACCGCCAGGCCCGATCCTCAAGGTGGGCGGGGAACAGCTCGACCGTATCGCCGCGTACCCGGAACGTGCCGCGCTGGAAAGCCTGATCGTTGCGCTTGTATTGCAGGGCGACAAGGTCGGCGAGCAACTGTCTCTGGGAAATTTCGGATCCCGCCTCAATTTGAAATGTCATGGCCGTGTAGGTTTCAACCGCACCGATACCGTAGATACACGAAACCGAGGCAACGATGATGACATCATCCCGCTCCAAAAGGGACCGAGTCGCCGAATGACGCATGCGGTCGATCTGCTCGTTTATGGATGCTTCCTTCTCTATATAGGTATCGGTCCGGGGAACATAGGCTTCTGGCTGGTAGTAGTCGTAGTAAGAAACAAAATACTCAACCGCATTATCGGGGAAAAAACTTTTGAACTCGCCATAGAGCTGGGCGGCCAGGGTCTTGTTCGGTGCCAGCACCAGGGCGGGCCGCTGCGTCTTTTGGATGACCTGCGCCATCGTGTAAGTTTTGCCGGAACCCGTGACCCCGAGCAGGACCTGGTCTTTTTCATTTTGCTGGATACCCTCCACCAGTTCACGAATGGCCTCGGGTTGATCCCCCTTGGGCTCAAATTCGGACTCCAGCTTGAGCGGTATGCCGCCTTCCGACTTCTGCGGTCTCTCAGGCCGGTGTGGTACGAACTGGGCCGGTGTCTTGCCGGTCACCAGCGGGTGCTTGTCGATCAGCGGCTGAGGCAGCTCAGAAAAGCCCTTCGATTCCAATTTTTTAGCTCTGGCCATGGAAAACAGTCTTCAGTTCATCTATTTGCGGAGTGCATAACGATAAATCAGGTTTCCAAACTGTTTAGGCAATTCGGCCGTACAATCAAAAGCGAAATTACCTAAAAATGTCGGATATTTAGAATTATTTAATCAACCTTGGGCAAGTTTACCAGTCAGTAATTCAACCCTTGTGTATGGCGTAGGTGAAACATGTTCAAACTCATGCTGTTCCAGCTGACTTTGGTCGTAATGGCGGGAAGTCTTTTAACACTCGTGACCGTCGGGCTGGCCTAGAACTCCTTCAAATTTGTTTCTCTGGATTTGTTCCTCTCACTGACCGGCTCATCAGGAAACCGAGCCAAGCGGCGGCTGTGCTTTGCCAGATTGCAAACAATAGCCAAGGTCCGAGATATTCAAGATCGCTTTCAAGGGCGAACCAGAGCATTAGTCCGGCTCCGGCGCCGATCAGACATCCAATCGCAATGCCCCATAGCGAACGAAGGGGGACAACAAAAAGGGCATTTCCTGCAAACAAGACGGACGCACCCGTGGCTCCAGCCAACAGACCCGTGATCAATCTCTGTTCAATTTCCGAAACGGGTCTCTTTGATTGACCGAAGGACTGCAGCAAGGAAATGGGATCATCCAGAACATCATAAATATAGAGCGCGATATGAACGGCGCATACCCACGCGATCACCGCTGTCAGGTAGACGAGCAGGCATTGCGTCCAGCTGGCGCTGCGGGGGCGCCCCAGATACCAGACTCCGAACGCAACAATGGCTGCAAATACGAGCCCCGGAAAAAGGCCAACGCCATCTATACCAATTGCCGAGGAAAGTGGGTTCAGGGACGATTTGATCCATTCCGGTCGAAATGTCGAAAGCGAACCGCTCACAAGGCCAAGTGCGGCCATTGACAGTATAGAACGAGACGCATGGGAGTTCGGTGAGGTCATCAGGTAGGCCGTTTCATCGATTTTACAACAGGTCGCTTGAGTCCAGAATTATCGGTGCAAGACAGTTATCAACCCTGCCAATTTACCTGAGAAACGACCATGAAATTGCGATTAAATCGCGGAATAATTTTGTTTTTTTCACAGTCGAGTTTTAATATCCCCAAAGAAGAAGCATAAGCAGAGCGAATTCATAAATTCGCCCTAACTATAGGGTGGATTCTTGGCATTCGTCTCGAATTGGGAGGTGGGGATGGTTACATTTGCAGAAATTCTCGGATTTATTCATGCCAATCGGAGTGTGATCTTTGTCATCGCACCCATTGTCCTGTTGGTTCTCTATATCCTGGCGAAGCTTGGAACACGAAAACGCGAAACGACAGCGGCACCTGGATCTGAGGAAACAATGAGCCGGGAAAAGTCCGAAGCCCCGGAACAGCCGCAGATGCCGGACCCCACGGCGCGTGAAATCGAAACAGAGCGCGACAATTCCGATGGCGATCACGCGCGCAGAAAGAAAACCGCGACGCAGACTCAAACCGACGCGCGCGAAGATGTTCCGGGAAAACCCCTTTCGCCACAGGAGCCGGCGCGTTCGGACCCGAAGCCGGAATCCTTTGGCGGGGCAGAGCCGTCGAGAGATGAGGGCAAAGCCGCGAAGCCGATCGTTGTTGAGCCACGCAAGTCCGCTGAGGCTCCAGTAGAAATTCAGATGGACCAAATGAAAACCGGAAGCGCACCCGAAGAAGAACTGACGGATGACGCGCTCCCACAAGAAACGATCGCGGAGGAAGCCGGCACAGAGGAAGAAGCCGGAACAGAGGAAGAAGGCCACTACTACATTGCCGAAGTATTTTATGCGACGGATCGGGAAAAATCCTCGGATGAGGAAGAAGTCTTCGGTACGGATCGTGCCGCCAGTGGGGCACTCAATCACGGTCTGGCCCATGTCTCTATCCCGAAAGCCCATGAGGCTGGTGTCGTCGAGCAACCGAAATGGT
>JBPCWG010000145.1:0-3800 GCA_051009705.1 Methyloligellaceae bacterium
CAATGGGGAATAAACAAGTTCATCAGCTCGAGCCAGACCGGTTGTATAAACAATACCGACCACAATGAGACATGTGATGATCCGATTCATAATCAAAATCATAACCAATTTTCTGCCGCACAGGAAGTCCACTATGCAACTCGGTCGAATCTGAGATTTTGGTACGTTCGAGACAAGACGCACCGGATTCGCGGATTTCCGCCGATACTCGAAGAATTTCTAAACGAATTCGGGTAATTGTTGACATAACTATAAAACTAGTTATATAGTTAATGCATGGAACATAAGCACATAGAATCTGGATTGTCGCAACTAAGTGTGGAAGAAGCGGCCCAGGGTTTTGCCGCCGTAGGCTCGGAACCCCGCCTTGATGTGCTGATGACCCTGGTTCGGGCCGGACCTGAGGGGCTGACTGTCGGAGAGATCCAATCCCGGCTGAGCATTCCTCCATCGACCCTGGCGCACCACCTGAAGTTTCTTTCTGCCGCCGGTCTGGTCGAACAAGACCGGCAGGGAAGGTCTGTCGTCAATCGCGCCGCGTTTGAGCGGATTGAATCCTTGGCCGACTATCTGTTACGCGAATGTTGCATCGATGCAGGGGGACACCCATCATGACGGCACTAGTTGCCCGGTTTAAAAATTTTTCCGGGTTGAATGTAGATAAAGCCTGGGTTGCAATATTCCTCATTGTTCTTGCCGTCGGTGTGATCGATCCCGGAAATTTTGTTCAGGTTATGGATAAGGCGGCAGGAGCGCTTCTTTCGACCCTGCCCTATGTTATTCTGGCCATATTGATGATCGCATTTCTTAAGGCCTCCGGTGGTGAGATAATTATCGCTGAAGCCTTTAAGGGCCGGGAAATGCGGATGATCCTTTTTGCAGCTCTGCTCGGGGGTCTGGCGCCATTCTGTTCCTGCGAAGTAATTCCGTTTGTCGCCGGACTGTTGGCGCTCGGAACACCGCTTTCCGCGGTAATGGCCTTCTGGCTATCCTCGCCGCTAATGGATCCCTCGGCACTATTGATTACAGCAGGAGCCCTGGGTTGGACGTTTGCGGTGTTTAAGGTCTTTGCTGCCGTTGGTCTCGGTCTTGTGGGCGGCTTTCTGATCATGGCTTTTACCCGTGCCGGTGGTTTCGCCAGTCCCCTGCGAGAGCAGAGTGCTTCAAGCTGCTGCAGCGCGCCAAAAATTACGGCCAGTGACAAGGTGGTATGGCGGTTTTGGGAGGAACGCGAGCGTCGTGAGGAGTTTGTCCTGCAAGGGCAGTCCAACGCCGAGTTTCTCGTCAAATGGCTGACCCTCGCCTATCTTCTCGAGAGCCTCATGGTCAATTACATTCCGGCCGAAATGATTGCCGGCATTATCGGCGGCCCTGGGATCGGTCCGATTTTGCTCAGCGCCCTGGTTGGCGCGCCGGCTTACCTGAACTCCTATGCCGCGCCGCCTCTCGTTGCCGGTCTTATGGAACAGGGAATGAGTGCGGGGGCGGGGATGGCCTTTATGATCGCCGGAGGTGTGAGTTGTATCCCGGCCATGACCGCGGTCTATGCGCTTGTTAACAAAGCCGTATTCGCCAGCTACGTGTTGATAGGATTTGTCGGCGCCGTGATTTCCGGTCTCCTTTTTGCCCTGATCGCCTGATTCTCGCAGCTGGTTCTCGCGTTCTTTGTTTTAGTGGGTGACCAGCTTGCGATACACATGCCAGGGCGCATGTCCGAGGATGGGAAGCACCAGGGCAAGTCCCGCAAATAACAGAATACAACCAAGAAAGAGTGCGGTCGCGATAATCGCACCCCAGAATGCCATGGGGATCGGGTTGAGAAATACAGATTTTGCAGAAGCGGCGATGGCAGTAAGCAGACCGACATCGCGGTCAAGGAGCATCGGAAAAGAAATTGCTGAAGTGAGAAATACGGTTATTGCAAAAAGAAAGCCGATGCCGTTACCCCAAAGAATAAGCTGATGCCCCTCACTGGTCGTGATGACTAAGCGCATCAACTGCCAGAGGGAGGTAACCGGGATCTGCCCGAGCAGGGATTGAAACAACCAGTTGGCCGTGAGTAGCCAGCTGATGAACAAACCCATGAGGAAAAATCCCAGGATAACGATGGACCAGAGATTGGGTGCAAGCAAAATATTGAAAGCATAGCGCCACGCCAGTTTCCGGCCCTGTTCGCGCCGGCGGCTCATTTCATAGACCCCCAGGGCGGCCAGAGGGCCTACAAGGGTGAAGCCGGCGGTGACCGGAAATAGCAGCGGCAGAATTTCATGACCTAAGGCCAGTCGTCCAAGGAGTACACCGATGATCGGGAAGAGAAGAGTGAGAAAAATCATATGACTCGGGTTTTGCAGGAAATCGTCAATGCCTTGATCGATACTGGCGATAACGTCATGAACTGTAATTCGGTTTATGGTTACCGGTTCGGTGATGCCAGTCGAACCTGCTGTTGAGTGAACTGCCATACCGTCTTCTCCCTGTCATTATTCCGGGTCCCTTGCCTGGTGGACACGTGGAAAGATTCGAGGCGCGCTACCTGGCCCGCAAAAAATTAGTTGTATTGTGATGTCATTGTCAGGGAGGACCTTCACCGGAGTCGATTCAAGACAGAACACGTTCACGGGATGGCAGTTGATCAGAGGGCGGCTAATCTGTAGGCGGATCGGCAACCAAAAAATCAGGAATTATGGTTTCGGAATGTGTTAGATGAAGCCAGGTCAGTCGGCAGGAATCCTGCTCGCGGCTTCACGGCCCGCAATCTCTCCGCCGATGAAACATTCGGATAAATTTCCCCCGGCCATATATAAAAAACCCCAGATCGATCCGCATTCACCGGCCCCATAAAGGCCCGGTATAGGGGTGCCGAACGGATTGAGTATACGCTGACGCGCATCGTGTACCGGTCCTCCCTGGGTATTGGAGACGACCGGCCAGACGCGACCGCCGACGAAGGGCGGTTCCTTGATGGGCATCATTGAACTCGGTGGGCGGCCGAAATCACCGTCCTTGCCCGCTTCGCAGGACTGGTTCCAGCTGTCAATTGTTTCTGCCAGGGTTTTGGGATCGAGGTCGAGTTTAATCGCCAGTTTCTCGATCGTAGGGGCCGATTCCAGAATACCGTTTTCAATCTCGCGAAGATTGTCATCGCTCCAATCATAGGGAACGGCATGACGATCATTATAAACGAACTGACCCAGGGGATAGATCTGGCGTCCTGCATCATCAGTAATAATGCAGGCGGGAATCCGGTCGAAAGTCTGTGTCGCGGTGTTGAGATGGTCCATATCTCGCCAGCCCGTATCCTGGGCATAAGGCACATATTCGTTCGAAAAACGTTTGCCATGACGATCGACGGTGATCCAAGACATCTCCACATTGGTAGGCTCGTCTCCCGGTGTCCAGTCCGGCAAGCGCTTCATGCGAATAGCCCCATTATATCCCGGATCCGGATGCCGGAACCCATAGGCACCGTGGAAATGCCACATGTGCCAGAGATCTGCGCCAACGGAAACTGCCATACGAATGCCGTCGCCGGTATTGCCGGGTGAAGCAGCGGAAAGGACGGGTTGGAGTTGCCAGAATTGTTTCTGGATTTCCGGCGCCCCTTCAAACCCTCCGCAGGCGAGGATGACACCGCCACGGGCCTGGACGCGTAATGGCGCGCCATTGGCGCGGAATTGAACGCCAACGACATTATTGGAAGCATCGGTATTGGAAGCGTCGGTGATCAGCCGTTCAGCGGCGCAATCGCAGCGTACTTCAATAGGTCGCGACGTGACATTGTCGTGTACAACCTTGAAAAC
>JBPCWG010000146.1:0-3255 GCA_051009705.1 Methyloligellaceae bacterium
GAAATGGTATCACCGTGCCCCGGCCCTCGTTGGCGAGCATCGTCTCGCCGATAATGCCGATTCCGGGATAGGCCAGTGCACTCGCGAATGTGGGAATATTGGGACTGGTCATTACCCAGTCCCGCCGGGTTTGCGGCCAGCGCATGGACCGGTTCCATCCCTGCATCTCGATCACCTTCAAATCAAGTTTTTCAAGCCCAGGCAGCCAGTTCAGATCCCGGATCATTAGTGCGAGCTCTCCGACGGTCAGGCCGTGGACAATGGGAATGGGGTACTGGCCGACAAACGAACGCAGATTGGGCTCCAGTACAAATCCCGCGACGTAAGTACCGCCAAGAGGATTGGGCCGGTCCAGGACGACAAAGGGAATGCCCGCCTTCGCAGCGGCCTGCATCGCCAGTCCCATCGTCGAGATATAGGTATAGTACCTGACACCGATATCCTGGATGTCGAACAGCAGAACATCGATATTGCGCAGGGACTTTTGCGACGGCTTTTTTTGCGATCCATAGAGACTATGAACCGTGACGCCGGTTTCCGGATCAGCACCGTCTTTGACAGTGGCGCCGGCTTCCGCAAGCCCGCGAAATCCGTGCTCCGGTGCGAAGATAGCGGCCAGGGAGACGTTCTCTGCCTGATGCAGCAGGTCTGCCAGATGTTCACCCTGAGCGCGTGTTGTCTGGTTGGCAATCAGACCGACACGTTTGCTGGAGAGAATGGAAAATCCGTCACTTACCAGGAGATCAGCGCCGGTCAGAACCCGGTTCTCGACAGGATAGCTTGATTTTTCCAGAGCTTCGGACGTGTTCATAGGCAGGATTATAGCTGAGACGGCCAGGAGAGTGGCGACAATTGTGAGGATGGGCGAAGGTTTCATGGGCGAAGACGGACTTTGAAGAATCGGGATGATTGAGAACAATCCCCTTAATAACGAGTGATTGGTACAAAATTAGGACGCCACCTGATCTCACCTGATCTTCTGTCGGCTGCCCGTGCTGCTGAGGCCTCTCCTGTGTTGCCCCGGTCACATTCTTTGATTCGTGTCCATAACATCACACAATGTTAAGGACTTGCGATTATCCAACGACGAACATTGCGTTTTATCGGCCGATCGGTTTGAGTTTTTCATATGATTCGTCAATGCCTTGCAAAGATTCTGATCAGTGTCGCCATGTTCATTGGCGCGGCTTCGGCCAATGCTGAAACGGCGTCGTTTTCCCTGACATCATTCACGTCAGAATTCGCGGTGTCGCAGGCCAGACATAGTACCGGCGCGGCAGTGTTCCTTGTCGATCCTTTGTTGCCGGAATGCTCGCACAAGAAGAAACCCTGTAAAACATGTATCCGCGGGAATCGGACCAATCTGCGCAAGTCGATGCGGGGAGCATCGGGACAAATACCCCGGGTTCTGGATTCATATCGGCTCTCATTCTTCTTGGATAACGAGAGTTCGGACACGCTTGAATTCGATCCGGCTTTTCCTGTCGTTCTCCTCAGCACTATGCGTTTTCGAATTTAATCCCGGTATTGGTTCGCTCGTGACGGCGTCACGTCACTTTTTCGAGTCCCATTGAGTGATTCCAGGCGCATTTCTATTAAAAGACAAGCGAGAAAAAAGAATGATGAAGATAAATCTAAGCCGGGTAGCGATCTGTCTGTTTACAATCCTGTTTTTGTCACAGCCGGCCCAATACGCTAAGGCACAGGGGTTCAGCCTCTTTGGACCGCCATCGTCCGGCAAAAAATATGTCAACTTCAAAACCCGGGAGCGTGCCGGAACCATCATCGTCAGTTTCGGTGATCGCAAACTCTACAAAATTCTGAAAAAAGGTAAGGCCATTTCGTATCCCATCGCCATTCCCCGAAATATTTCCCGCTGGGAGGGGACACTGCCGGTGGTTTCGAAAAAAGTGAATCCCGGCTGGATCCCAACACCGGCCATGCGACGGGAAAATCCGAAACTCCCCGCCCATGTCGTCGGTGGGCATCCCCATAATCCACTCGGTGTGCGCGCCCTTTATCTCGGCAATACGCTGTATCGTATTCATGGGACCGATGCACCTTGGACGATCGGCAAGGCTGTCTCCAAGGGATGTATCCGCATGTACAATGACGATGTGGTGGACCTCTACAAGCAGACGAATATAGGTACCAAAGTCGTCGTCACCTGGAAAAAATTCAAACCGACAGCAACTCTGCAAAATGCAAGCCTGACATTTGAAGAGATGATCGTCGACTGAATCTTTAACAACTTTACAATTGAGGGGGCTGGTGATTTTCGCCGGCCCTTTTCTGTTTTGGCTGAGCCGCACGATCGGCCGAGCCATCCGGGCACTTATTGCTTGAGTCTGCTTTTCCCGTGTCTGCGCAGCGTTCGTCGGGTGCCGAACAGCATCAGCCCGGCGATTGCGAACGCAACCAGGACAATCAGTGTTGCCGGGACAAAAACCCAGATGCCGAGAGCTTCAATCATGGAACTCAGCCTAGCTGTCTGAGCCTTAACCGTGCATGAACGGAAACTGAATACGCGCCTCAGATTTGGTTCAGACCGCTTGTGCGAAACTGTTTTCATTGATGCGCAAAACACCAATTCTGAGGAAAGAGACATGAAGCTCCAAACCGCAATTCTTCCAGCTCTGATCACTTTGGCCTTAACCACGGCGGCGCAAGCGAAAAGCAAGGTCGATATAATTCACGATCGGCTCGAGAATGCCGGATACTCAAAAATAAAATTCAAAAAAACAAGTTATCCTTATATTGTTCGTGCCTGTCGGAACGGAAATAAGTACGAGCTGACTTACAACAAGAAACCCAGGCTTAAAGGTCGCGAGACTTTAGGCGCGTGTAAGAATAAGCATATAGCCAAGCTTGATCGCTTTATAGATGACTATGTTCCAGATCGCTTACGGGATCGTGACCGGGATTTCCGAAAACAAAAACGACATAACGGAAAAGCCAAGCATCGCGGAATTCCCATGTGGGTTATTCTCGACGAATTGAGAGACCGGGGCTATCGCCGTTTGCGTGTCCGCGATGGTGAACTGCCGGGGTACAAAATCAAAGCCTGTAAGAATGGTCGCAAGTTTTTGCTGGGCGTGAATCGGTGGGGTGGAATTAAATGGCGCGAACCTCGAGGCCATTGCTTCCGGTTCCGTAATTTCAGCAACTATTGGAGACTGTACTATAACTAGTACATCCCTTCAGTCTCCAAGAGAAAGGCGTCCTCAGGGGCGCCTTTTTCAGTTAAGGGCACAA